>DAOUVF010000075.1 GCA_030667765.1 Bacteroides sp. | reverse complement strand
CCGGCTTGATCAGGTAATCATTGATCTTGGCACCAATGGCTTCATCCATGATGTCTTCTTCCTCACTTTTCGTGATCATGACCACCGGTATTCCTGGATTCAGTCCCTTGATCACATTCAGTGTTTCCAGTCCACTCATTCCCGGCATGTTCTCATCCAGGAATATCAGGTCAATGTTTTGTTCCTTTACCAGCCTGATGGCCTCATCCCCGTTGTTTGCAGTCAGTACAGAATAACCTTTCTCCTGAAGAAACAGGATATGTGGTTTCAACAGGTCAATCTCATCATCTGTCCAGAGTATTTTAATTTCCTTCACCATAGCTGTAATGCTTTCTGAAAAATAACCAGTACTTATCCGGAACTCTGTCGCTGAGCAGGATTTCGGCATTTCCCCGGGATATTATAAACGGTCTGTAATTTACCCCTTCCAGGGTTTTGCGAATGGCTTCATTCATGCGTGCCAATTCGAAGTAGTCCCTTGCATCTGTCATGTCCGGGAACTCTTTAATATACAATGCTACTTCCCCTTCCTCCAGGGCTTCATCAACGATATCAAAAGTGTTATTGGGAAAATGATCGATGTTCAGGTTAATAAATTCAAATTTGAGTTGATTCAGATCCACCCTGTTGTTAACGAATAAGCCGTAAAAAAACACACCGGTGGTATCGGGACTGTACATCTCCTCTGCTTCAATCTTTTGTGTTTCAGTTTTTACCTCCTGATCTGAGTTCATTATATATGCCAGTATCATGCCCGCCATATCCGCGACCTGGGGATCAGGAGTTGTACTGGCCAGGCTGTCCAGGGCCATGGTAAACACAAGCACTTCCTCGGTTTTCCCAATGGCCAGAACCTTAAGTAATTCAAACTTTGGGATCAGGGGATCCTCTGCAAAACGCAGCACTGCAGTATCCACATCCCGGATGACACGGTCATAGTATCCCTGCTGGAATAATTGATAGGTATGTTCATAATAGTTATTCACTTCGTTTTCCTTGGCCAGCAATTCTGCCGCATAATTCGGATTGGTCAGCAATTGAGCTGGCTGGCTTTCAGGGAATTCCCGGACAATGGATTGTTTATATACATTGGCCAGCTGCATATTGTTTTCCTGGTTGTATATGGAATATAAGTTATAATAGGTATTCAGGCTATAGCCATTCCCCGGATACCGGTCAAGCAAGTCCGAATATGTAACAACCGCCCTGGGTATATCCTCCAGGTCATTTTTATATATGGTGCCAGCATTGAATAAAGCATCTATGATCCTTTCGTGGGAAAATTGCATCATGGAATCAGTCAGGGGAATATCCTGCAGATAGAATTCCCTCGATTTTTTGCTGAGTATTTTCTGCTTCTCTGCCATTACTCCGGACGAATCAACACCTCCTTCTTCCCCCGAAAGAGCTTCGAAACTTATCTCCCTCTTGTTGGATCTTCTCCAGTTATCTTCAAGCTTCCGGTTACCCCATTTCATCCTGAATTCGGGCTGGCCAAAACCTTTGGCAGCCTGGTTATAAAAATACCATTTCCCGCCTTGGTCGGCAGTAGTACCTGTACGTTGGTTCTGGTTCAGGGCCATGCGGTTATATTGCTGGTCCTGCATTGCCCTTACCTCTTCCTCACGGGCAAGCTGTTCTGCCAGTTGCAACTGGGCAATAATGCTGTCGATGATGGCATTTCTTGAAGCTTCATCCAGTCCCGCCAGCATCTGCAGGCTGTCTTCAAGTTGGATTATTTGAAGATTTTCAACGAGCAGGGATAAACTCATTGTTTTCAGGATGAATTCCTCATAATCCGGGTAATCATCGGTTAAATAGACAGCGGCACTATCATAATAAAAATCAGCCATCTCGTAATCCTGCCGCTCATAGAAAATATCTGCAAGTGTTATGCAGGTGGCGGTTTTCTGCTGCGTATTGCTGATGCTGTGGGCGGAACTCAGTTTATACATTTCAATGGCTTCCTCGATATTCCCTTCCCTGAAAGCCACATTTCCCTGTGCATAATAGATCTGGTCCTTGAAATCCGCATTCTTGTCATCTTTCAGCATCTTTCTTAATTCATCCTTGATCTCCTTTGCATTATCAGTCCCGGCCATGAAAACACTTGCCCGGTTGATCCTGGCATTGAAACTGAATTCATAAGGCGGGTTCATTTTAATGACATCCCTGTAATATTTCGATGCCTGTGTTGGATCACCGGCTTCCTGGTGCAACTGGGCAAGAATATATGTATACCTGATTCGCTGCTCCTTTTTCCTGACACCCTCAAGGGCCCTGGAAAGGGGTTCAATGGCACGTTCAAAATCTTCCTGCTGCATATACAAATCAGCAACAGTGGCATACAGATCGGACCTGATTTTTTCAGGAAATCCCACCGTCCCTGTCAGTACCTCCAGGATGTCTTCAGCCTCCAGGTACTCCTCAAGCATGATATGGGTGCGAGCCCGCCATACCTGTGCCTCATAGATGATATCATCATAATGGTACTCGGAGAGAACAAACTTAAAGGTCTCCAGGGCAAGGTGAAGATCATGGCGGTAGAGATAAGACTTGCCCATCAGCAGGTAATTGCCGGGGACATAGTTGTTGTATTCATTTTGTGCATAAAAGTCCTTTTGTTTCTGGTTTTGCGGACCATCTTTGAATTCAGGTTTGACAGTAATGGAATGCAGGGTAATGACCTTGGTGGCTTTTTGTATGGTTCTTTCCATATCGGGTGCGATGGCTGAAGCCATGCTTTTATCTGAAAACAGGAAAATGGGGAGGATCCTGGTAAAATCATTATCATATGAATCTTCTATCCTCTTGAGACCCTTCTTAAAACTTTCATTGCCATTGAAGAATATATTATACCTGGCAGTTACATTATGATAAGTCCGTGTCATGCCTGTATTTTTTTCCGTACTGCAGGATGCTGCCAGGAATAGGGACAGGATGAGACTATATTTGATGAAATGCTTTCTCAAGCCGGTTCAGGTATATGAAAGTCAAACGTAAGAATCCCCGCACAATTGTGCAGGGATATTCAATCTGATGTTGAATCCAATATGTGTTACACGGGGATTAATCAACGGCGATTAACTCTTTCATTTCCGGCACCTCTTTTAAAAGGGCCTGCTCAACACCAGCCCTTAAAGTCTGGTAGCTGAAAGGGCACCCGTCACAGGCACCATGTAACTTCACTTTAACCACCTTTTCATCCGTTACTTCTTCAAGGGTAATTCCACCCCCATCTGCTTCCAGATATGGCCGGATTCTTTCAAGCGCTCTATTCACCCTTGCATTCAAATCATTTCTTTCTTTTTCCGTCATGATATATTGTATTAGGATCTATTTTTTCGTTATCTCTACCATTTTTGTCGGGGGTAAGTCAGCATTTCTCCTGTCGGTCTCCCTGATCACATTTTTTGCCAAATCGTCAAATGCTTCAGCCACAGGTGAATTGGAATCCAGAACGACAGGCTTACCCTGGTCACCGCCTTCACATATCCCCTGCACAATGGGAATCTGTCCCAATAGGGGAACATTCAGTTTTGCCGCCAGTTCCTTGCCACCATCCTTCCCGAAAATAAAGTATTTACTGTCAGGTAATTCCTCCGGTGTGAACCATGCCATATTCTCAACCAGCCCGATCACCGGTACATTGATCTTGTCACTCCTGAACATGTTGATCCCTTTCAAAGCATCTGCCAAGGCTACTTGCTGGGGTGTTGTAACAACAACGGCACCCGTTACGGAAACTTCCTGTACCATGGTCAGGTGAATATCGCTGGTGCCGGGTGGCAGGTCTACGAATAAATAATCCAGCTCACCCCATTTTGTCTGGCTAATAAATTGTTTGAGTGCACCTGTGGCCATAGGCCCTCTCCACACCACTGCATCCTCCGGATCCACAAAAAAGCCTATGGACAACAAGCTGACCCCGTAGCTCTGAACAGGGATCATCAGCTCCTTACCGTCTTCGACTACCACTGAGGGACGTTGATTTTCTGCGTTCAGCATTTTAGGTATGGACGGCCCGAAAATATCCGCATCAATGAGTCCCACTTCATACCCCAGGCGTGCTGTTGCAACGGCCAGGTTTGCAGCCACGGTGGACTTACCAACACCGCCTTTGCCCGATGCCACTGCAATGATGTTCTTTACTTCTGGAAGGATCCTGTCAACAGCAATTATTTCCTTGGCTTTTATCTGGATATTGCCTTCTATTTCAACATCTTTCCCGAGGTATTTATGAATGGCTTTGACACATGCTTTCCTGACGGATGAGATGACCGGATCATTAGACCTTTCAAATGTGAGGCTGAATGCCAGTTTATTTTCTTCAATCTGTATGTCTGATACAAGGTTCATGGAAACAATATCCTGGCTCTTACCCGGATATTTCACCTTACGCAATGCCTCCAATACTTGACTTTCTGAGATTTTCATGGCCCAAATTTACAATTATTATTCCAAAAAATTTATCTTTATTTAGATTAATTCCGGGGACGGATCCCAGAATAAACTGCTGAAATTCACCACCCGGTCATCTTCGATCCTGACCCCTTCACTCTCTAATAACTCCTGCATTACGCGGGGACCTCCAAAATGATGTTTGCCGCTTAACAAACCTGTGCGATTCACCACCCGGTGAGCCGGGATGAATTCAGGATGGCTATTTGCCTGGTTCATGGCCCATCCCACCATCCTGGCTGCCTGGGGTGAGCCAATACACCTGGCAATGGCACCGTATGAGGTGACCCTGCCATGTGGAACCAGTTTTGCTATTTCATAAACCCTGGAGAAAAAATCTTTATTCTCCTCCTTCTGCCTGTTCCATGATATTTTTGCCACTGGGTAGTCTGAATTGTAAATAATGAATATTTAATCCTTCCTCTATGAATTGCTTCTCATAAAAGGTCCGTATCCCATGGACCAGTTCCGGGGATTCACTGCCATAGAGGTTATTTGTAGCATATTCGACCCTGAGCTTGTTCAGCCTGGCCAACTCCAGGGTGTATTCGTACAATATGGGATTATCCGTTTTCAGGTGAATGATCCCATTATCTTTCAGGACCTTGCGGTAAAGGTTCAGAAAACGCGCTGCCGTAAGTCGTTTTTTATTGCGTCTCTTTTTCAGCTGCGGGTCCGGAAATGTCAGCCATATCTCATCGACTTCAGCGGGACTGAAAAATGAATTGACAAATTCTATCCTGGTGCGGATAAAGGCAACATTGAGGATCTTCTCCAGGTAGGCCTTTCTGGCACCTGTCCAGATACGTGCCCCCTTGATATCGATCCCGATAAAATTAATGTCAGGAAAACTTTCTGCCAGGCCAATGGTATATTCACCTTTACCACATCCCAATTCAAGGATGATGGGATGCTTGTTCCTGAAATAGCGGGACGCCCAATGTCCCTTAAACTCAAAATCTTTATGAAAAACCTGCTCGATTGCTGGCTGGAAGACATTATCAAATGTCTTCATCTCCTCGAATTTACCTAGTTTTCCCTTTCCCACCCTGATCAGGAGATCAATTTAAGCTACTTTCCCACTTCTATCCGTAACCCTACATCGAGTACGAATGGAAGTCTATCCATACGCATTCCCTGCTGGTATTCGATGGTATATTTGCCACGTTGGGCAAATCTTACATTATCCTTATAGATCTGCTGGAGATCCCAAATATCACCCAATCCGCTTCCAAGCCATTTTCCCCGGTCATCAGACAGGGTGATTTCAAAGGTTTCTCGGATGGTGTGACCTGAGGGAGCTGTCGTTTCGATAAAGAGGTAGAGATTGCTAAAAGGATAAAGACTTGTATTCCTGACGTTCACATACAGGTTGTGTGCACTGACAGTATCGTCGATAAAAACCTCAAAGCTTACCTTATTATCCTTGTCCCATATCCCTTCAGGAATTTTAATGTTCTTCTCATAAACCCTGCCGGGGTCACAGGAAAGCAGGATCAACAGGCTGCAAACAGAAAAAAGTAGTGGAAATCTCATGATCTGTCCTGTGACTTTTTCTTATATCTCTTTTTCCTTTTCTTCTTTGACCGGCTCCTGTTTTCATCAAACCTGGTCAGGCTATCTTTTCCCACATCATCCTGGAAATCCAGCTTTTCCTCCTGGAATGAACCCGGATCAATAAGGGTTTTAACCTTCTTGCCCTCTTTATTCAGCCGGATGATCTCCTTTACTCTATCTACTGGGACCGGCACCAGATTGGAGGCATTTTCCCTTTCAAAACCATACCAGAAAAGGTTACGGTAGATGTCTGTCTTCTGGTGGTATGCATCACCATCAACGGTTTCCAAAACGGTGTTCCGGTTTGGAAAATCCTTCTGGGCATCCAGGTATGAGCTAAGTTCATAATTGAGGCAGCATTTCAACTTTCCGCATTGACCGGCCAGTTTCTGTGGATTCAGGCTGACTTCCTGGTGACGGGCAGCATTGGTGGTTACCGAGACAAAACTGGTCATCCAGCTTGCACAGCACAGTTCCCTGCCACAGGAACCGATGCCTCCTATCCTCCCTGCTTCCTGCCTGGCCCCGATCTGACGCATTTCAATCCTGACTTTGAAAGCATCTGCAAGTACTTTAATGAGTTGTCGAAAATCAACCCGTTCATCGGCGATATAATAGAAGATGGCTTTTGTTTTGTCCCCCTGGTATTCTACATCCCCGATCTTCATGCCAAGATCAAGATCATCTGCAATCTGCCTTGACCTGATCATGGTATCATGTTCAAGCAATATTGAATCCTTCCATTTATCTATATCTGCGGATTTTGCCTTACGGTAAACCTTCTTCAGCTCCTCGGAATCCTTTGAGATACCGTATTTAAATAACTGCCGGAGTACCAGTTCCCCTGTCAGGGATACCACTCCTATATCATGCCCGGGGGAAGCCTCAACAGCTACCACATCTCCACTCCTGAATCGTATATTGTGAACATTCCGGTAATAACCTTTTCGGGTGTTTTTGAATCTTACCTCAATAATATCATTGAAATCATTCGCGCCAGGAATATCTTTTAGCCAGTCAGTTGTTGCCAGTTTGCTGCAACCGCAGCTTTTGTTGTATGGCAATTTGTAATGTTCACCCCTGTTATTGCAAATATATCCGCTCTCTGCCATAATGGTAACAAAAATAAGAAAATTCCTGCATCCCTATCTGATCAGCTTCACCAGCTTGAGTGCAAAATCGAGGAATACTATGCGTGCATAAGCATTTACTTCAATATGGATACTGGCTTCATTCAGTTCCTGCACAATGACAGGAACATTTCCATCATTGATAAAGGGGAAGAATTTTTTAGAGAAATTTGACTCATCTGCCGTCATACGCACCAGTTCTCCTTGCTCCTTATTCAAAAGGTAGTTTTCCCTTATCATCCTGATCGCATAGGCCAGGAATGCCTTCTGCCTTTCCCTGCCCAGTACCGACAGCTCTTCCACCCATTCAAAGATCGCCTGGAACTCCCGGGAATACGTCAATCTCATGATCCGAATGAATAGCTCCAACTGGTAAGCTGAATCCTCACTAGTCATGAGGTTTTCCTCTGCTTTAACAAAATTTCCCCCGGATATCTTCACAGCACTTTTCAGGATTTCATCAGAAACGGAGTGTTTCTTTTTCAAGGCATCCAGGAGGTCTTCCTCAGCTATCCTGGGAACCCGTATCATTTGTGTCCTTGAAAGGATGGTCGGGAGCATGGGACCGGTATCCTCAGGTACCAGGAGAAAAATGGTCATCGGGGGTGGTTCTTCGATCAATTTGAGCAATTTATTGGAAGCTGTCGGGTTCATTTTTTCAGGCATCCAGATGATCATGACCTTATAATCCGATTCGTATGATTTAAGCTGGAGTTTCTTCATGATCTCCTCGCTCTCCCTTTTAATGATGGATCCCTGTTTGTTTTCCATCCCGATGTAACTGTACCATTGATTTGGTGTTATATAGGGACTTTCAAGCAGGGCATTGCGCCATTCTGTGATGAAGTCATCACTCACCGGGTCTTTTTTGACTGATTTGGTAGTGAAAACAGGAAAGACAAAATGAAGGTCGGGATGTACCAGCCTGTCATATTTCAGACAGGAAGGACAGAGCCCACAGGAATCTTCCTCCTGGCGGTCCTGGCAGGACAGATAAGTAGCATAAGCCAGTGCTAAAACCAGGGCTCCGGAACCCTGGGGTCCATGAAACAGCTGGGCATGTGGTACTCTCTGTTCAGCGACTGACTGGACCAGTTGCTGCTTTAAATCAGCATGCCCTGCTACTTCTGAAAAACGCATAGAGATAAGAATTAAATAAAAGAAGATCAGGGTTAAAATTAAAATACTTTTTTAACTTTGGCGAACCATTTTAATTAATCCTCAATATTAGTATGCAAACAATTGATAATTACGGCTTTACAGGCAAGAAAGCGATCATGAGAGTGGACTTTAATGTCCCGTTAAATGATAAATTTGAAGTAAGCGATGATACCCGGATCCGGGCAGCCGCTCCATCCATCAGCAAGATCCTTGGTGAAGGAGGTTCAGTCATCCTGATGTCTCATCTTGGCAGGCCGAAGGAAGGACCAGAAGAAAAGTTCTCACTGAAGCATGTAATCCCCTACCTGTCTGAAATACTTGGAACAGAGATAAAGTTTGCCACAGATTGTATTGGCAGTGAAACCCTTGAAATGAAAAAAGCATTGAAGCCGGGCGAGGTACTGTTGCTTGAAAATCTCAGGTTCTATAAAGAAGAAACCAAAGGGGATGAGGAATTTGCAGGTAAACTAGCAGAGGGAGCCGATGTATATGTGAACTCTGCTTTTGGTACTGCGCACAGGGCCCATGCATCGACTACCATTGTGGCTCAGTTTTTCCCGGGGGACAGGATGTTCGGTTACCTGATCAATGACGAACTGAATAGCATGGACAAGATCCTGCATGGTTCGGAGAAGCCATTTACTGCCGTGATGGGTGGCGCCAAGGTTTCTGACAAGATCCTGATCATTGAAAACCTAATGGAGAAGGCAGACAACCTGATCATCGGAGGAGGTATGACCTATACTTTCATCAAGGCCATGGGAGGTAATATCGGTTCATCTCTCTGCGAGGAAGACAAACTGGACCTGGCACGTGACCTGATCGCAAAAGCAAAGGACAAGGGGGTCCAACTCCTGCTTCCGGTAGATAATGTTGTCGCTGATAAATTTGAGAACGAAGCTGCCACTCAGACAACATCTATCGATGAGGTTCCTGAGGGCTGGATGGGACTGGATATCGGGCCTGATAGCATTCAGAAATTCAATGAAGTGATTGCCGAGTCGAAAACCATACTCTGGAATGGCCCTATGGGTGTCTTTGAAATGGAAAACTTCCAGAATGGCACCAAAAGTATCGCCCTGGCCATAGCAGATGCCACTGCAAAAGGCGCATTCAGCCTGGTAGGCGGGGGTGATTCTGTGGCGGCCGTCAACAAATACCATTTAAAGGACAAGGTCAGCTATGTTTCAACAGGTGGCGGCGCCATGCTGGAGTATATCGAAGGCAAAGAGCTTCCCGGCATCAAGGCAATACGGGGCTAATAATTCAGTAAGAGGTATTTAAACACCCCTTCCTGATACCAACCACATAATTATTATTGAAGTAAAGCTCTTTGCCGTCGCTTTTCTTAATTTTACAGGATGGTGAAGATTTCCGCGGATCGGATCTTTGGCATCAGCAGTGATGAACAGTTTCGTGAGTTGGCACTGGAGGTTTTTCAGTTCCAGGCTGCCGGAAATCCTGTTTATAAAGCCT
>DAOUVF010000194.1 GCA_030667765.1 Bacteroides sp. | reverse complement strand
TATCTTAAATATGTTCATTTTCGTACACTTTTTCTTTATTAATTACAATTCCGGACAGTCTCCGAAAGATCATTTTTCACATATCTAAATGAATATGAGGGTTTTATATCATATGGCACGTCAATTGGATAGTGGTAACGGTGAAAACGGGGTAAAAATTTTATAAAATCCCCGGCGTTCTTACAGAGTAATATTCATTAAAACCACACTATCATGAGAACAATGAAAGCAGTTTTAGTCACAGCTACCATTGGTGCAAGCTCACTTCTTCTGGGAGGAAATGCCTTTGCAACCGACGCTGTCACCGTTTCCCCCAGCAGTACAGAAGCGAAAGTAAAGGTTCAGGTCGCTGAGCCAAGAATTCAGGATATTTCGGTCTATGTGGCCGATGCTGAGGGTCAGGTTATTTACCAGGAGAATATACATGCCAGGACAACCTATGGCAAGGTGTATGATCTCTCCAATCTGGATGACGGGATCTATACCTTCACGTCCAGTGGAGATTATATCACCACTACCAAGAAGATCATGGTAGAGGGGTCATCCGCCAGGGAACTCAGCAAAGAAGCTACATATAAACCTGTTATTTCCATAAAGGACAACTATTTAAGAGTGAATTATTTCAACAAAGACCAGGAGGATATTGAATTTTCTATCGAGAGTTCCGGAGCCATCTTTCACGAGAGTGAGGGTGATAATAATATCGTTTACGGTAAAATGCTGGATGTCAGCAAGATGCCCTACGGGGAATTCTATGCCAGGTTAAAAGTTGGCAATAAAGATTATTACCATTATTTTGAGAAGCGCTAGTCCTTCTCATTATAGAACAAGTTTCATCGGGGCTGTCTCCACTGATTGGAGATGGCCCTGATTGCTTTTTGCAGGGGTCAAATTCCCATCAATTCCCTGGCTTCCGACGCAGTCATGGGTTCCATGTCCATCAATTCCAGAAGCCTGATAAGTTTATCAAGAATATCCATGTTGTTTCGGGCCAGTCTGCCTTCCCCGTAAAGAAAGCTATCTTCGAATCCATACCTCAGCGAACTGGCACCCATACCAGCTGCTGTTGCGAGAAGCGAAAGATCGGTCATGTCCTCATGGATAATTCCCCAGTGACTTCCACCAGGTATGGCCCGTTTAAGGGCATTCAGATGATCCGGATCGGCCTGGATGGCGTTCTCAAATCCCATACAAAAATTGAAGGCAAACGGTGCTCTGGCCAATTCCTCTTTACCGATCTTCACTACGCTGGCTATCATGCTCAGATCAAAGATCTCCATTTCCGGGACTACCCTGGCATCCATCATCCTTTTAGCCCAGTAACGGATGTCCGGCAATCTATTGATATATACGCCCTCACCCAGATTGGCCGAACCCATATTCAGGGAGGCCACTTCCACCCTTGGATCATTGAGAGAGACGCAGCGTTCTTCCAGGGACAATTCAGCCACACCGCCGGTGGAACCCTGGATGATGATATCTGAATCCTGCCGGATCAGGTCAATGGTCTTTGAAAAATGGCTCAGATCGGCTGTTTGTTTGCCTTTCTCGTTTCGTACATGCAAATGCACCATGCCAGTCCCCATTCTGGCACATTCAATCACTTCTCTGGCTACCTCTTCGGGTGTGTAGGGTACTTTTACTCCCTCCGGAACAGTAACCGTTTCATGGCAAACGGGAGCGACTGACAGCAATACTTTTCTCATGGAGTTTTCAGTTTGTTGAATAATATGGACAGGGCATCATTTTCCCCCACATTGCCTGGAAAAACGATATACCTCAGATCAGGCCTGTCGTCTGGTACCAGGACCGGGACCCCGGGCAGTGCCTGTCCGGCAACCATGGCACGTTGTATTCGCAATCCCTTTGAGGCAATGTCGTGCGAGGTAATACCTCCTTTGGCGACAATAAATGCCGGAGTATTCCTGATCTCCCGGCTGATAGTTACCAATGAGTCAGAGACTGTTTTCCCGATGGCCAGGTTTTCCGCCGAATCATCAGTGTAAACCAGTTCCCGGGAAGTATAAAGCAACACATGACGTCCATCTTTTATATGGTTATCTACCAGTTTGATTGTCTCATCAATATAATCCTCAGATGAATCCAGCAGCAGGCGGCGTACCTCCAATTCAAGGGGGTGTATACCTTCCTGTCCTATCAGATGTTCCACCTGCATGGTGGATCTGGGAACATAGGACCCAACAATAAACAGTCCACCGCTGACAGATCCGGAACTGATCTCCTTTCCTTCCAGTGGTTTTCTGGGTTGGATGGCACCAAACGAATTCAGGAAAGAAGCAGCGGTCCGGTAGAGCAGGATGGCGCCCTTATCTTCAGCCTTCAGGGCTCCAAGGGCGAATATATCAAGGTCATTTTGCTCTGCGGCGTTTACCACAACCACTGCACCGGGATCCAATTCACTCAGCTTTTGCCCCACATAATCAGGACCTTTAATCCGCAATTCTTCCAGTCCAAATGAAAAGACCCGCTCATGGGATATCCTTCCTGAGGTCTTTTCCTCCACCCACTTTTTGAGATTGGAGTGACTGAATCCGAAAACCTTATCCTCCGCCGAAGGTGTCTGGGAAGCAGGGACCAGCAGGTCACCTGTTTGTACGTAATGTTCATCCCCAATGGTATACCTGCCGCCCTGGAAGAAGGCAGGAATGATGCAATGGACCGGAGATTGGTCGTACAAAAATTGCAGGGCATCCGGCTCGGCCGGGTAGTGGCCCCTGAGAGTGGAATCACTCCGGGATATAATACTGAAAGCTCTGCCGGTTTTTTCCGAAGCTTCCTTGATCAGGTGACCTATTTCCCGGTACAATGCCACCGCATTATCCTCAGTCATGCTCCGGGAATTGGTCATCAGGAAGAACAGGGGGGTCCCGTTCAACATTTCCCTTGCCAGGATATCCAGGTTCCACCGGAATAGCACCGGTATTCCATGAAGGGTCTGACAACCAGTAGGATCATCATCCAGCACAATGATGCATCGGTCAGACCCCTTAATAAATCCCTCGAGCCGGGGAAAAATCTCTGTGAACTGAGATTGGGGTAACGCTTTTGTGATGTCCTCTAATTTGTTCATTAAACACTGATATGACTAATCTACTTTGATATCTCTTATGCTCCTGACCGTATCCGAGTTGGCATAAATCTCTGCGACAATCTGGTATGCTCCGGTATTGATCGGCATATCGATAGTTATTTCCTTGATTTCCTTCCCGTAAGGCAGCAAATTACAGGAGACATATTTTTCGCTGATAACTTCCTTTTCATTCCGGATATAAACACGTACATCGTCGTTCCATTCATTTGGCAGGTCATTGATAACATGGAGTGGGAATATCAATTGCCGTCCGGGAGTTATACTTTTTTCCCACATATCAATCATCAGTCCCACCGGATGAAAGGCCGGTTTTACATACTTATAGAACTGGGGTTCATAGGTCAGGTTCCGAATATCAGTGAAGTTATCAGATGTTTGACCCCGTGGTTCTTCCGGACGGGAATAACCCAGTCCGCAGAAATGAAGCACCCCGGCACATTGCCTGTGCGCCCTCCAGTATTCTGTCATCATGCCCAGGTGCTTTGCATAGGTAACATACCGCCTGGCAGGGGAGTCTGCCTCCGGAAAAACATTTTCATATACTTTATCGGTCAGAGTAGTCGGTGTACCGTTCCTGTTTAACCAGATCCAGGCATATTCGTTGATGATGATAGCATTTTCGTACTTCTCTCCACCTTCAGCAGGGGAACGCTCATTCGGACCGTTGTCAGGACTGGATATCTCTGAAAAATGATCCTTTAAAGGCCCTTCTTCAGATGGTTTCTTCCCAGACCTGTATTGACCAAATCTATATGGGTGCGATTCAATACAATCCGTTCCTGCCTGGGGTGCTGCCCACCCATTGTCCCATGGACGGTTCGAGAAATCATTGTCCCGGACAAGCTGGATGGCTTCTCCTGTAACATCTGTAATGGATTCATTCTGTGCGTCCCAGATTACCACACAGGGATGGTTCCAGCGCTCACGCATCCATGAAGCATACTCATGCGAAAGCCTTTCTGGTGTTACTCCTCCCATTTTATGACTTGTCCCCAATGTCCATATCGGGTATTCATCCTGGATCAGGAAACCGACGCTGTCAGCAATTTCATACCAGCTTTCAGGAGGAAACCCGATACAGTACCTGATGCTGTTCCAGTGCATCTCCTTAAACCGCTTGTGCAATTTGGCCACCCATTCCCTGTCCCATGGCAGTCCTTCCCTGTCCGGGTCCTCAAAAAAGCGGAAAATGCAAACATTGGTCCCCCGCATGAAATAGGGTTCTCCATTCAGCATAGCCATCCCTTTATCCTTGTCAAAGGAGAAGCTCCTCATACCAAACCTGCTTACCCGGGTATCCCCGCTTGTGGCAAGCTCCAGTTCATACAGGAAGGGATCTTCCGGTGTCCATAAGGTGCAACCCGGAATGGACACAGAGAAATCAAAGTTCAAACTGCCATCATTATCCGGCTTCCCTGCTGTTGTTGTGCCGGTGGCAATCTCCTTCCCCGATACTGATTCCCTTATGAGGTAGGATAATTTTACCTGCTGACCCGCATGCTCAGGTTCCACACCTGTAACAATACGCAGCTTTCCCTCTTCAATGACCGGCACAGCCTGCATATTTGTAATCAGCGGTTTATTCGCCAGCATGATCTTAACGTCATCATAGATCCCGGGTATGTATCTCAACTTCTCGAAATCCCAGCCATTTGTAACAGAATCCGGCAAATTATTCCAGCACCCGATCGAAATGATCAGTTCATTCTCTTCCCCATTTCCATTCAGGAAAGGTTTCAGATCAAAATACAAAGGGACGAAACCATATGGGCTTTCCCCGACAAACTGCCTGTTCAAATAAATCCGGGTGAAGTATTTTGCCTTGTTTATTTTTAATTGTACAACCTGCCTGTCATCTGCATCGATGGTGAAAGTTTTCCGGTACCAGAACAGCCTGTCTTCAAACTGGCCGGCCTGGTTCATCTTGATTTCAGGGGATGCCATATCGATCAATCCCGGGACAGGGACCTTGTATTCAAAATCAACAGGTATTGAGGAGAGCGTATCAGTCTGGGCCAGATCCCAATCACCATGCAAACTCAGTACATTGCGTTCATGTCCGGATGTACCACAACCCATCAATGTCACCAGGAATAACAACAGGCTGACCAATTTTAGAATTGTTATATTCAAATTTTTATTATTTCTATTTACCAAACTCTGTATCTTCCTGTCCCCTTTCCAAGTTTCTCGATAGGGCCGGGTAAGGGGTTTTCTTCATTCCTGGTATTTCCCTGATAATCCGTATCCAACTTATAAGGTGTACCATCGGAATTTTCAAATATCGCTTCAGAAACAATTGTCCCGCCCAGTTTCTCAGTAGTAACCACATATGTATTGACCTCATAAATGGAATGGTCAATTTCCATCACCAGGTAAACTTCTCCCTCCTTTTCGGCTAATTCCAATTTTGGTTTGCCATCTGGATTTTCTATGAAATTAACCTCCTCCTCCCCGGGTTTTGAACCATTGTAGTAGATATTACCATTGCTGATGTTCTTAAATCCGGCCATCTTATACCCGTGCAGGCCATAAAACCTGGCATAATCCTCTTCAAACAGCTCTGCACCATCATCGTTTTTAATGAAAATATTGTTGAAAAAGCGGTTATCTCCGCAATGGATGTTTCTCAATCCTGCCACTCTGGTGGAGTGTGCCAGGTGATAGGGGGTAAAACGGCCCAGCACCTGTCTGAGCTCAATTTTTCCTGCAAACAGGTTATGGACATAAGCTCCGCCTTCTGACCAATCCCTTACAGACAAATCCGACAGCAGGAAATTATTGTCAACCAGATACGGACCATGGTTCACTTCTGCAAAAATATCATCCGTCGTATTATCATACAGTATATTGCCCGTGATCCTTGTACCCTGGGCCATCCAGTCTATCCAAATGCCCCTGCCGGTATTGTGTATCCTGTTGTGTTGAATCAGCATATCAATGGATGCATGGATCTTTATCCCTGCCATCTCTGCCCCGGTGAATATCCTTTTTGTCCAGATATCATAGATATGATTGTTATAGATCTTACTGAATACACCTCCCAGGCTCCCCACAATGCCGGCCTGTCCGCAATCAAAAATGACATTGTTGCGAACAATATGAGATCC
>DAOUVF010000179.1 GCA_030667765.1 Bacteroides sp. | reverse complement strand
CGGTTATGCGTCCTGTAAGATCACCCTCGGATCAGTCCCCGGACAATACCAGATCCTGGTCCGGACCCGGGGCAACATTTAGGATGATACACTGTTGTTCAATTTTGAAGCCCGAAGCAAAAACTGGATGATCCTGCTAATATCGGGTTTGCTCGGGGGACTCGGACTCTTTCTCTGGGGGATGAAGCTGATGAGCACCGGACTACAGAATTCTGCCGGAGACCGGATGCGGGGCATGCTGGGGCATATGACCCATAACCGTTTTGTCGCAGTAGGAATAGGTGCTCTGGTAACCACTATCATTCAAAGCAGCAGTGCTACCAGTGTTATGCTGGTTGGATTTGTTAATTCCCGCCTGATGGATTTTCGCCGGACCATCGGGATCATTCTCGGGGCTATGATAGGAACCACCTTCACGGCACAGATCATTGCTTTCAAGATCACTGATTACGCATTGCTGATCATTGCACTCGGATTTTTTATCTATGCTTTTTCCAGCAAACCCAGGATTAAACATCTCGGAGAAACGGTACTGGGATTCGGTATTCTGTTCTTTGGAATGCATATTATGTCGGAGGCCATGTATCCCCTCCGGACCTTTGCCCCCTTCATGGATATCCTGGTCAATATGGAAAATCCACTTCTCGGTATCCTTGCCGGCGTGGTTTTTACTGCCCTGATCCAGAGCAGCAGCGCCTTTATCGGGATCATGATCGTATTGGCTTCACAGGGATTGTTAAGCCTCGAAGCATCCATCCCCTTGTTGTTGGGATCTAACCTTGGTACAGCAGTGACGGCCATCCTGGCGAGCATTGGATCAAGCCGTGAGGGACTGAAAGTGGGGATAGCCATGAGCATTGTCAAACTGACAGGTATCCTGATAATGGTCTGGTGGATCCCATCCTTTGTTGGAATGGTTGAATCAATATCACCCAAAGCCAGTCCTGATATTGTCAGTGAGACACAGGCAGTGGCAGCGGTTCTTCCCAGGCAGATAGCCAATGCCCATACGGTTTTCAGTGTGTTCCTTGCCTTCTTGTTCCTTCCATTCACCAACCTGCTCGCCAGGCTGGTAGATGCCATTGTTCCACCAGACAGGATAATGGAGGAAGTAAAGCCCCAAACAATGTATTTGGACAGGCGCTTTATCCAGACTCCTTCACTGGGATTGAACCTGGCCAAGCAGGAGGCCCTCCGGGTGGGTAACCTTGTACGGGAGATGGGCTATGAGATCATCCTCCCGTTCACTGAAAAGTCAGGGTATTCACTTGCATCCATTGGCCGGAAAGAAGAAACGGTAGATTACCTGGCAACAGAGATCCAGAACTACCTCACTGCACTCACCCGTGAGAATGTGGGACAAAAAAGGGTGGATGAGGCTTTCCAGATCATGTATGTAGTGAATGAATTCGAAAACATTGCAGATATCATTTCCAAAATAATGGTACGCCGGGCCAGGGCCTGGCTGGATTCAGAAGCTGACTTCTCGTCGCAGGGCAAGAATGAATTGGAAGAATTTCACCAACATGTCATGAACCAGATGAACCGTTCCATGGAGGTATTTAAGGACCTGAACCTGGAAAGGGCCAGGGAGATGAAAAGCAAGTATAAAAAATACAGGCTGCTTGCCATGGAATTTGAAATGCAACATTACCGCAGATTGCAGGATCCTGCTTCCAACTCACAGGAAAGCAGTGAAACCCACCTCGAATTGATAACAACGCTGAGAAATATAGCGGGTCATGCCACCAATATTGCCCGGATTTTTCTTAACCAGCTTGAAAAAACCTAGTATACCTGACTATGGAGAACAATCTTGAAAATATACCACGTATCGATCCGACAATCCACGAAAGCTGGAAAGCGCTCCTGCTGGAAGAGTTTAACCAGCCATACTTCAATGCCCTGAAGCAATACCTGGTCCAGGAGAAAAAAAACCATGTAATCTATCCACCGGGGAACAAGATCTTTTCGGCCTTTGACCGGACATCCTTCGACCAGGTAAAGGTGATTATACTGGGACAGGATCCCTATCATGGGAAAGGACAGGCCCATGGCCTTTGTTTTTCTGTGCCTCAGGGCATTACAGCACCACCTTCTCTTGTAAACATCTTCAAGGAACTGAACAATGACCTGGATATTTCCATTCCACCCCACGGCAACCTGGAAACATGGGCGGACCAGGGGGTCCTCCTGCTGAATGCCACCCTGACCGTCAGGGCCAACCAGGCCGGCTCACACCAGAACAAGGGATGGGAAAATTTCACCGATGCTGTGATCAGGAAAATATCTGATGGTAAGGAGGGATTGGTATTCCTGCTATGGGGCAGGTACGCACATGCCAAAGAACACCTGATCAACGGTGATCGCCATCATATTCTGAAAGCCGCCCATCCATCGCCATTTTCAGCCCATTCAGGTTTCTTCGGATGCCACCATTTTTCAAGGGCAAACGAGATCCTGGAAGAACAGGGAATGACACCGGTTAATTGGAGCCTCTCCTAGTCTCCGGGTTCCTGGCTTTTGATCATGGTCAAAAGCATCTTGAACTTCTTAACCGCTTTTACGGCATGAGGTTCACCTGCCGGCATGATGATGCTGTCACCTTTATTCAACGAATGTACATTATCATTGATACGGATCTGGGCTGTGCCATCGATTACCTGTACCATGGCATCAAAGGGAGCGGTATGCTCACTGAGTTCCTGCCCCTGATCAAAGGCAAAAAGGCTAACATTCCCACCGGGAGATTTCACCACGGGTTTGCTGACAATAGATTGATCTGCATATTCAACGGCCTCTTCAAGGACCATCACCTGGTCTCTCGGAAATTGATCTGAAGTCATAATATATATTGCTTTATTTTGGAAAATATTAAATCCATTCCTCTGCCAGGATTTCACCCTGGATACCCACCTGGACAGCCTTTACCGGAACCTTCCGCTGGGCCTTTGAGGTGGCTGACTGAACCAGCTGCATGAGACCTCCGCAACAGGGTACCTCCATGATCATTACCGTGATGGTATTTACTCCGGCATGGTCTATCAATGCTGTCAGCTTCTGCTCGTATACCTCCATATTGCTATCAAGCTTGGGACATGCAATCACCAGGGATTTGTTCTGCAGATGCTTCGCATGAAAATTCCCAAGTGAATATGCAACACAGTCCGCCGACACCAAAAGATCCGAATCTTTGAAATAACCAGCACCTGGATTGATAAGGTGCATTTGAACAGGCCATTGGCGAAGGGTTGAAGGCTGGTCCGATACGACTTCCCCGGCCGGTTCGGCCTGGCCACCGGCCTGGAAGGACATTTCCTGGGAACCCTGACAACCAAACCCGCTCTGCATTTGTAATCCAGAGGGCTCAGGGGCTTGAGTCTCTTGAGATATATTCTGGGGTTTGCTATGGTGGTGAACCTCTTGTATGATCTCCACCGGGTTAAAGTCAAGCTTCTCCTTGTTCTCCAGCAGGAACTGAACCCCCTGCTTGAGGAATGCATGTTCCTGGTGGTCTTTCAGGTGCTTCATATGAGCTGTTACTACATTCTTTCCCTTTTGTATCATTTCCTTCATAACAGCTATCTCATCATAGGGCTCCGCCTCCCTTTCCTCGATGGTCAATGCGTCCTGGGGACAATGCCCGATGCATGCACCCAGGCCATCGCACATTAAATCACTTATCAGCACTGCCTTTTCGTCGATGATCTGCAAGGCCCCTTCATGGCAGTTTGGAATACAGATGCCGCAACCGTCACATTTTTCCTCATCTATTTGAATAATCTCTCTTTTCATTTTTACTTTATATAGTTGTCACTCAAGATTTTAATTTCACTTAATGTCCTATTTTCATAAAAGTTCCTGAATTTTTCCGAGAATTCTGCCGGCAAATTCCCAAAGACGCAATTCTCAAAGGGACATTTGTCCTCGTCAATCCCGCAAAATGAATGGTCCATTTTGCCTTCTATCAATTCAATGATCTCCAGCAGATTGACTTTCCCGGCATCTTTTAACAATTCAAAACCTCCTTTGGGTCCCCGCCCAGACCTCAGGTATCCCTGTCTTACCAAGAGTTGCATGACTTTGGCAATATGGTTCCTGGAAAAACCTGTTTTTTCTGCCATCTGGTTAACATTGATCGAACCCTCATGATTGGCAACCAGCGCCAGGGTATGGATGGCAATGGAGGATGCCTCAGATATGGAGGGGAATCTATTCATATATGTATTTCGGTATTTGAATACCCAAATATAGAAATAATATTTTAATTGCTAAAAAACTTAATGAACACTAAAAGGTACGCAGGGTGAAAACAGGGTGTCTGCTAATATACAGTATTAAGCCTGTAGCGGCCGGGCAATGTATCGTACGGGCAGCCATGCGGCAAGGAATCCGATGGCCAGTACAGTAAAGAAGACCTTTATAACATCCAGCCACTGGAATACTACAGGATATGCATCGATGATAAAAGATCCCGAACCTGAAAGTTTGATCAGTCCATATTCTCCCTGCAGCCATGATAGCAAGGACCCAAGGATCAGTCCAATGACAGCCCCGCTGATGGAGATCAACCAGCCTTCGAGCAGGAAAATCCGCTTGATCAGGGTAGCAGATGCCCCAAGGCTGTCAAGTGTATTGATGTCTTTGCGCTTATCAAGGATCAGCATGGTCAGTGATCCAATGATATTAAAGGAGGCAATGATCAAAATAAAACTGAGGATGAAAAAGATGGCCCATTTTTCTGATTTCATGATCCTGTAAAACAGCTCGTTTTGCTCATTCCTGTTCTGGACCTTGAATGTATCACCCAGGATTGATTGTATTTGCTCCTGGGTTGCCGATTGATCTTTCCCTTCATCAATGTCCAGGGCTATGGCCGTGACTTCCGTATGGTACTGGAGCAGATCGCGGGCGAACTCAATGGGGACCAGCAGGTACTTGGAATTGATCTGCTGCTCAATGCTGAACATCCCAGAGGGAAAAATGTATTTCCTGTTGATTGCTCTTTCCGGATTCATGGAAATATTCCCGGTCCGCTTGATCACATAAATGTTTATTGGATTCAGGAAGTTCAATCCAATGGCAAGTTGGTAGGCGATACCTATTCCGACAACAGCCATGGGACGTTCTTTCTCCCATAATGTGTAAGTACCATCAACAATCATGGTGTCTACTCCGGTGACAAGGTGAAACTGATCATCCACTCCCTTAACAGTTGCAATGTGCTGCCTGTCCCCATAACGCAACAGGACATTCTCCTCAAGAATCTCAGAAAAATGAAGTACTGCGGGGTGCTTTCTCACATCTTCGAAGGGATAATCTGCCGGATCAAAGGTTTTTCCTTCTGCCAGGCTGATAATTAATTCCGGATCGAAGGAATTATAGAGCGACTTAATGATGCTGTCAAAACCGTTAAATACCGAAAGGACCGTGATCAGGGCCATTGTACCTATGGCCACGCCTGCGACAGAGATGGCAGAAATGATATTGATGGCATTCTGTGATTTCTTCGCCAGTAAATACCTTCTTGCTATGTACAGTGGCAGGTTCATATCATTTTACTGCTTTTACGATCAGTCCAGTCCCGGTTCTATGCTTCAGCCTTACATCCATGATATTCAGCAGAATACTGACAGGGAAGGTCAGCAGGTAATAAAACGGTATCAGGATATAGAATAATCTGCTGGTGTTCAACATAATGATGGGATACTTCATCGAAAGCCTCCATGATATCCTGCCGGGCCATCCATAGGAATACCCGGCACGGACTTCGGAAAAGCCTGCTGTTTTAAGTTTTGTTACAATATCCGTGATATTGTATCCATCCCGGACATGCTCCTCAATGAAGGAATCCTCATGGTCATCGTGTACATCGGATCCGCCCTGGTCAGAGGGTGTTGAAATCAGCAGAATGCCTCCATCCTTCATGGAAAACGAATAATTCCTGAATACCTCAACATCCTCAAGAATGTGTTCCATTACATCCACACAAAGCACAAGATGGTATTTTCCCTCTTCCCTGAATTTTGTAAGGTCTGCCAGTTCGAAATGGACCCTGTCATGCTCCCCAATCCTGGTAAAAAATTCATTACAATCCTGGATCTGATCTTCTTTTACATCCACTCCCTTTATACGCCACTTCCGGGATAGACGGGACATAAAAAATGTGTACTGTCCGAAACCTGATCCTGCATCGAGCACATCCCCTGCTTCTCCAACCTGTTTGCGGGCCCGTCGCAATTCCCGCTTAATATGCCATGCCCTTAGCAGCAGCAGGTCGAGTAAACGATAAAAGAGTTTGCGGAGAAAAGGGCTGCGGTTAAAAACATTGCCAAGACCCTTTTTGACGGGATCGTACTTCATTTTTTCAGCAATCTGTCAATATTTTCAATATAATCAAGTGAATCGTCTAAAAAGAACTTTAATTCAGGCACCATCCTGAGCTGGTGCCTGATCCGCATAGCTAGTTCATGCCGTATATGCTGGGTATGTTCTCCCATT
>DAOUVF010000355.1 GCA_030667765.1 Bacteroides sp. | reverse complement strand
CAATCCAATATCCTTAATGCCAAACTGTGATAGTTCAGATTTATGTGTCTTAATTGTGCTTATAATGAAGTCTTTAGTTGTCATAACGATTTCTATTTATCAAAAATACAAATCTTTTTATGATAATTTGTCATGCAAACTTTTCTCAAGGAGACCCAGAGCAAAGGGCAGACAAAAGTTCAGCGTAGTTAAATGTGCCTGAACTTAATCCTCGCAGATTTAGTTTTAAAACTCCGCATTCTTCGGGGTTCTGGGAAAGGGGATGACATCACGTATGTTGCTCATGCCGGTGATGAACAGGACAAGCCGTTCGAAGCCGAGTCCGAACCCGCTGTGGGGAGCTGTTCCGAATTTACGGGTTTCGAGATACCACCAGAGATCTTTAGTAGGGATCTTCAACTCTTCGATCCGCTGGCTGAGTTTATCATAGTTCTCCTCCCGCTGGGAACCACCTATGATCTCACCGATCCTGGGGAAGAGCACATCCAGGGCCCTGACAGTATTACCATCATCGTTCTGTTTCATGTAGAAGGCCTTGATGTCTCTGGGGTAATCTGTTATGATCACAGGTTTCTTGAAATGTTTTTCCACGAGGTAACGCTCGTGCTCTGACTGCAGGTCCTTTCCCCAGCCCACCGGGAATTCAAACTTCTGCCCGGACTTTTCGAGGATTTCAACAGCCTCGGTGTATACGATCCTTTTGAAATCGTGTTCAAGCACAAAGTTCAGCCTGTCAAGCAGCTCCTTGTCATACATTTTCTGGAGGAATTCAAGGTCGGAGAGGCAATTATCCAGGATATAACCTACGTGATGTTTCAGGGAATCCTCTGCCAGGTCCATGTTATCCTCAATTTCATAAAAAGCCATTTCCGGTTCGATCATCCAGAATTCAGCCAGGTGGCGGGGTGTGTTTGAGTTTTCGGCCCTGAAAGTGGGACCGAATGTATAGATCTTCGACAATGCCAGTGCTCCAAGCTCCCCTTCCAGCTGTCCGGATACTGTCAGGTTGGTTTCCTTCCCGAAAAAATCCTTTTGGAAATCGACCTCTTTAGCTTTTGTCAGGGGAGGAGAAACCGGATCAAGGGTAGAAACCCGGAACATCTCACCGGCACCTTCTGCATCTGAACCTGTGATGATAGGGGTATGCATATAGAAGAAGCCATTATCATTGTAATATTTATGGATGGCATAAGACAGGTGGTGGCGTATCCTTAAAATAGCACTGAAGGTATTTGTCCGGGGACGCAAATGAGCAATCTCCCGAAGGAATTCCATGGAATGCCCCTTTTTCTGAAGAGGGTAGGTTTCGGGATCAGCGGGACCGTAAACTTCCACTTCTTTGGCCTGGATCTCAATGGTTTGTCCCTTGCCCATTGATTCCACCAGCGTTCCGGTTACAGCGACTGAGGCCCCTGTAGTGATCTGGTTGACCATTTCTTCGTCAAAGTTTGGAACATCAAGAACTACCTGCATGTTATGGATAGTACTGCCATCATTTATGGCAACAAAAGCAATCTTGTTGTTTCCCCTTTTTGTCCGGACCCATCCCTTTAACTGGTAATCTTTTCCAATTTCACCTGCATCCAGGATGTCTTTGATCTTTGGCCTGTCCGCTTCTTTCATGGATTTGCGCTCATTTATATTGAAATACAAAAATAGTTTTTTTTCATTATTAAAAGTTTCATGTAATTTTATTGAAGATTCAATCTGATTATGGAGAAAAGCCGGAATACCCTTCTCGTTACATGGGATAATACCGAAATGTCTGAAAATGCCCTGCTGCATGCCCTCCGGATAGGGAGACAAGTGAATAACAGTATCCGGCTTGTACATATTGTGGAAGCCGCCAAGGCAAAAGATCGACTGGATGAGATTAAAAATGAATTCCAGCAAAGGCTTGACGAGCTCAGTAAAGTACATAAATATGAATTACAGGGGATTGTCCTCACAGGCAGCATTTTCAAACGGATCGCTGAGTATGCCAGTGAAACAGATGCCCTGATGGTGATCATGGGTACGCATGGGATCAAGGGGCTTCAGAAATATATCGGAAGCTGGGCCCTGAGAGTGATCATTGGTTCATCTGTCCCTTTCCTGGTGATACAGGATAAACCTGGTTCGAAAGGCCGCTTCAATAGCATCGTTTTCCCCATTGATTTTAAAGCCGAGAACAAGGAAAAACTCAAATGGGCTATTTACCTGGGGAAATATTTCAACAGCAAGGTATATCTGTTCAAGGCACCTGTGAACGATAAAGGCCTTGTGAAAAAGGTGAACCGAAACCTGACTTTTGCCGTTAAGTTCCTGATACAGAATAATCTGGACTACGAGATCCATACTGCAAGAAAATCTTCAAAATTTGCCAGGGAAACCCTTGATTTTGCCATTGAGAAAAAGGCAGATCTGATTCTTATAACCACTACCAAGAATATCAGTGTCGCAGATTATCTGTTGGGGGCACCCGAGCAGTACATAATTGCAAACAGCAACAGGATTCCGGTCATGTGTGTG
The DNA here is from genome assembly GCA_030667765.1 of Bacteroides sp. Classification (GTDB taxonomy): domain Bacteria; phylum Bacteroidota; class Bacteroidia; order Bacteroidales; family SM23-62; genus SM23-62. The sequence goes on along the minus strand of DAOUVF010000355.1, from coordinate 1,300 downwards.
AATCCCCGTGCGGCCTATATCAATGTAGGGCAATTCATGTGGGGATCACGTACTTATTAGTACATGCGTTTAATCCTTTCCTGTTGTTGTGAAAATTTGTATCTTTTACTCAGTATTTACAGGTAGTTTGAGGAGAAATGCTTAAGCAGAGATTAACACAGAAGCTATTACAGAAACTGTCGCCGCAGCAGATCCAGATGATCAAGCTGTTAGAGATTCCTACAATGCAACTCGAACAGCGGATCAAGAAGGAAATGGAGGAGAATCCCGTACTCGAGGAAGGTGGTGAGGATCAGCAGTCCACCGAGCAGGAAGGACTGGAGGAGGAAGTTAGCCAGGAGAAAGACCAGGACCAGGAAGAATTTTCACTTGCTGATTACCTGAACGATGAGGATATACCAAACTACCGGCTTGCAACGAAGAATTATTCCAAGGATGATAGGAAGGAAGAAATACCGTTTTCAGTGGGGACCTCCTTTCATGAGCATCTGGAGGCACAGTTAGGATTGAGAGACCTGACCGAGGAGCAGGAATCCCTTGCTTATTACATTCTCGGGAATATTGACGAAGACGGTTACCTGAGGCGCAAGCTCAATGCCATTGTTGATGACCTGGCTTTTTCCCAGAATATCACCACCACTGAAGAAGAATTACATGAGATCCTGAAAGTGATCCAGGATTTTGATCCCATCGGTGTGGGTGGCCGCGACCTTCAGGAATGCCTGCTTCTGCAGATTGACGTAAAGAATATGGAGGATCCAGTAGTCGCCCTTGCGAGGAAAATCCTGAAATACTACTTCGATGAGTTCACCAAAAAACATTATGAAAAGATCATTACCAGGCTGAATATTTCTGAAGGGCAGCTGAAGGATTCACTCGAGGAGATCCTGAAATTGAATCCCAAACCCGGGAGCTCATTCAGTGATCCTCAGAACAAGAACATAATGCATATTGTCCCCGATTTTATACTGGATAACGATGAAGGGGAGCTGCAGTTGAGCCTGAACGCCAGGAATGTGCCTGAACTGCGGATCAGCCAGACCTACAGTGAAATGTTACAGAGTTACAGCGCCAGCAAGAATAACGCTTCAAGGGAACAAAAAAATGCCGTTGCTTTTGTTAAACAGAAGCTGGATTCTGCCAAATGGTTTATTGATGCCATAAGGCAACGGCAGAACACCCTTATGCTGACCATGAACGCAATCATCAACTACCAGCATCGATATTTCATCGAGGGGGATGAGAAGTTGTTGAGACCCATGATCCTGAAGGATATTGCCGATATCACCGGGCTGGATAT
>DAOUVF010000068.1 GCA_030667765.1 Bacteroides sp. | reverse complement strand
TTCCTATCATCAGGATATGATTGTAAGTTTTATGTAGTTCAATTCCCTTTTCATCAACCTTCAGTACAAATCTTTTAAGCAATTCATTTCCCATGGATGTGCATAAGAGGCCAACCGTAAATTTGTTAGGAATGTTGTTCATAAAACTGGTGTCACCCATCATACTCGACAAAAGGTGATGGAAAAGAAAATAGTCAATAGCACCTTCTTCTGCAGATTGCTTGGCCTTGTGGTATTTATATGGACGCCATTCATCGGCCCAGGTGTAGGTGATGAAAGCTACGTCTTTGATCATCTTATCCTGGTAACCTTCCTTAAGTCCTTTCATAAAGTTATGCCGCTGGTCTGAAAATGTTTTGGCATAGCCCGGGATCACGATCTCAAAATGGCGGATCCCTTTTTTTACTACGAGGTTCTCGTATATTTTATACATGAAGTTTTTATCCCTGGGCACATCAAGCGTAGGGTTATCTCCATAACTGGCCTTGAATTTAATATCAAAAGAGTCGGCTTTAATATGGTAGGTGCCAAAAGTCAGGGAATATGTTCCATACTGGAATTTGTCCTGGAAACTCACATGACCACTGTCGGAAATGATCGCAGGCCTGTTGGTGAAAAAATACATCAATGAATAATCCGTCTGTGAGGTTGTATCTATCCATTCCAGTTGAATCTGACCAGAGGAGGGAAAAAACAGGCCACAAGAGAGGATAATAAAGATTACAATTTTTTTCATGTTTACCATAACACAGAGTCAAATATATCGTAAACGGGATTAATAACGTTATTATAAAAATATAAAAATTAAGGATTAATGAAAAATCGTGTACTTTTTCTGGTTACAGCCATGATGCTGGTATTTGTCCCCGCAGTAAATTCGCAGATCACAGAGAAAAGGGATCTTCCGGAATTCCATTCCCTGAATATCAGCAGCGAGATCGAGGCGGAATTGATCCTTTCTGAAAAAGAAGGGATTGATTTGGAAATAGAAAATGCCAATCCACTGAGCCTCATATCCGAGGTTAAGAAAGGTGTACTGAATGTAAAGATGAAAACAGGAAGTTACAAGAAAGCTGTCCTGAAGGTGAAGATCTATTTCAAAGATCTGAAAGAGATAGAATCTACGGCCAGGGCCAGTGTGTGGTCCGAGGAGGATATTTACCTGGATAAGTTATCCATAAAGTTGTTCAATGGCGGTGCCACAAGGCTCAGGTTATACTGTGATGATCTGGATATCAACATCTCCCAGGGATCCATACTGACACTTAAAGGTGAAGGCAAATTCCAGAAAGTGAAAGTGAATACCAAGGCCACGTATTCAGGTTATGAATACGAATCGGAAAAAGCCGTCGTCAATTCCAGTTCTTACGGCAAAGCCAAGGTACATGTCAGCAATTACCTGGAGGCCAAAGCCTCATCAGGCGGATTTATCGGTTTTGTGGGCAATCCTGCCCGGGTCGAACGCAGTACCAGCCTTGGAGGGGAGGTCATTGAAACCACCCTCGATGTGGATTAGAAAAAGCCTGATTTCTGTTTATAATAATCAAAGACAGCTTCTGCAAAGACCAGGTCTTCCTGTGTGGTGATCTTTATATTTTCCGGATTTCCTTCCACCAGCTTTACCGGGTAACCTACTGATTCAACCACACTGGCATCATCTGTAAATGAGTCGGAATATTCCTGTTCATAGCCCTTCATCAGGATATCGTACTGGAAAGCCTGTGGAGTTTGTACGGCGCGTAATTTTTTTCGGTCAATCCAGCGGCTCCCCGTCTCGGTGATCTCCCGTATGGTATTGTGAACATTGATACAGGGAATAGCGGCCCCGCTTTTTTCAGCTTCTTCATAACAACGGTCAATGGTATGTTTGTAAACCAGGGGCCTTACAGCATCGTGTATACCTACCAAATTGCCCTTTTTGACTTTGGAAAGTGCATTTCTTACCGTATGATAGCGGGTTTCCCCTCCGGGCGAAAGAGTCAGGGGCACGTCAAAATGAAATTGCTCGCAAATGCTTTCCCAGTAGGAAAAATATTCCTCTGCAATACAGAGTATGATTTGCATTTTCCTGTCGTAATAATGGAACAGGTCAATGGTATGCATGGTAAGCGGACGCTCACGGATATATAAAAACTGTTTGGGCTTTTCAGCATTAAAACGCATTCCCTGTCCCCCGGCTACAATTATTATGGTTTTTTCCATATATTATGCACAGTAATTTGATTAAAAAATCACCAAAAAGATACATTAAATAAAATTACCACGCCATGAAAAAAAGCCTTTCTTTTATAAGTGATCTGATAAAAAACAATCACAGGGAATGGTTCCATGCGAACCGTCCGCGCTATGAAGAGGCCAGGGGGGAGTTCCTTGTTTTTATAGAATCCCTTATCAATGAGATTCAGGTTTTTGATCCTTCTGTAGGTCCGATTCAGCCCAAAAGCACTGTGTTCAGGATCAACCGGGATATCCGGTTTTCCAAAGACAAATCCCCCTATAAGACAAATTTTGGAGCATTCATCGTCCCAGGCGGGAAAAAATCCGGGAATGCCGGTTATTATTTTCACCTGGACCCCGAGGGGTCATTTGCCGGTGGAGGAGTTTACCATCCCATGCCAGATATCCTTAAAAAAATTCGGAATGAGATATATGAAAATGCTGAGGAATTCAAGGGGATCATAGAAGGAAAGGAATTTTATAATTATTTCGGGGAGATGTATGATGACCGGCTCAAAACTCCCCCTAAAGGTTTTACTAAGGATTTTGAACACATTGACCTGCTGAAATATAAGAGCTATATAGTCTCACAAAGCTTTGATACTAACACGGTAACAGGTGACAGTCTTGTAGAGGAAACCGTGAAGACTTTCAGATTAATGTACCCGCTAAATAAATTCATCAATTACGCACTTGGTTCATTGGAATGATTTAATTTGATACTTTTAAGTTTCAATATTCGCATCTCATGCCTGAATTCCTTGGACCTGATTTTAAATTATTGAATGGTACAATAGCCATTGCGGTTACCACGCTTGCATTTCTGTTATATTATTTAATTACCTCTTCGATTCAACTAAAAAACCGGCTGGAGCAGAAATTCAGCCAGGAAGATGTCTCGATCCGCAAAATAATGTTACATCGATTGTCCGGAGCCCTATTATATGGATTGATACCGCTCCTGGTCATTCTGTTTGTATTTCGTATGCCGGTTAACAATTTTGGCTTGAATACGGATAATCTGGCAAAGAGTATTATCTGGTGGATCCCGGCTGCCTTACTGGTTGTTGTCATCAATAATTATGCTGCCCGGAATGAGAACAATCTTGCTCAATATCCTCAGATCCGGGTCAAGCAATGGAATTCCGGCCTGATCTCACTGAGTGCTATAAGCTGGATCACTTACCTGGCCGGGTATGAATTCATGTTCCGGGGCTTTCTGCTTTTTTCCTGTCTTGAATCTTTTGGGTATTGGCCGGCCATTATTATTAATATTTCTTTATATAGCCTGATTCACCTGCCAAAGGGAACCAGGGAAACCATCGGATCAATCTTTTTAGGTTTTATTTTAAGCTATTTAACCATCGAGCTCGGGTCATTCTGGTTCGCCTTATTTATACATATCACCCTTGCCCTGTCTAATGAATGGTTCTCAATTGCTTTCCACCCTGAAATGGTCCGGGTAAAAAAACGAGAGACAAGATGATGAGTACAGTGCTGGTCACAGGTGCTACTGGATTTGTCGGGAAACAACTGGTTTTGAGTCTGGCGGGATCCGGACACATGGTGCATGCGATGTACAGGTCTGAGGCGAAGATCGCTGAACTCCAACACAAAAATATCAGGCCCTTTAAAGGGACCCTTGCCGATCCGGCCAGCATTGACAATGCCATGAAGGGGTGTGATCAGGTATATCACATGGCTGCATTTGCAGCTGTATGGGCCAGGAAACCTGAATGTATTTATGAGCAAAATGTTCGGGGGACCGTTAACATTCTGGAGTCAGCTCTGAAATATGGTGTGAAAAGGGTAGTACATACTTCAACAGCCGGTGTTTTTGGACCATCGGGCGAAAAACCCAACTCGGAGGACAGTCCCATGGCTGAGTCCTATTTTATCCATTACGACAGGTCCAAAGCCCAGGCAGAAATGAAAGTTAAGGCCTATGTAAGGGACGGGATGGACGTGGTTATAGTTAATCCAACAAGGATTTATGGACCGGGGAAAATGGGGGACAGTAACGGTGTAACTCGCCTGATCCGTGATTATATGAAAGGGAGGTGGCATATAATACCCGGAAATGGCAGGAGTGTCGGGAATTATGTTTACATAGATGATGTTGTTGATGGGCATATCCTGGCCATGGAGAAGGGGCGAACAGGTGAGTGCTACCTGTTGGGAGGAAGCGATCTCTCTTTCAACGAATTTTTCAGTATCCTGAAGGAAGTTACCGCCAGCCGTTATTTTTTGGTAAAAATCCCTTTGTTTATTGGAATTTCCATAGCGGCCATAATGCTGACAATTGCTAAATTAACAGGTCGGGGGCCCCTGATCACCCCCGGACTTTTGAAAAAATATAGCCATCATTGGGCTGTATCAAGTGAGAAAGCAAGGTCAGAACTGGGTTATGATCCGGTGGATTTCAGAGAGGGACTGCGCAGAACGGTTGAGTGGCTGCAAACGATAAATTTTGGATATGGGCAATGATATGATCTATACTTTAATTACCGGGGGAAGCATGGGGATAGGGAAAGCCCTTGCAAGAGAGTGTGCCCGGAGAGGGATGAACCTTCTGCTGGTTGCTCTGCCCGGTCCCGAACTCGAACAGACCGCCAATGAGATCCGGAAGGATTTTTCAGTAAAAGTTGATACCCTGGGAATAGACCTGACGGGGCCCCCATCCCCTGGAAAGGTCCTTGAATGGTGCGAAAAAAGTAATTATACCATCGATATCCTCATGAACAACGCCGGTATTGCAGGATCTGCCATTTTTGAAGAATCTTCCATTGAATATTCTGATGAAAGAATACTGTTGAATATACGGGCACTCGTGATCCTCAGCCGGCTGTTCATCCCCATGTTAAAACAAAACAAAAAGGCATATATTCTAAATACAGGAAGCTTTTCGGCATACCAGCCTCTTGCTTACAAAAGTGTCTATGCGGCTTCAAAGTCATTTGTTCACTTGTTTTCCCTGGCCATCAATGAAGAATTGAGAGATACTTCTGTCAGTGTTACAGTGGTCAATCCCAATGGAGTACGGACCAATACCGGCACCCTTGACAGGATAAAGACCCATGGGAAACTGGTTCAGAAAACATTGATCCTGGACGCTGATGAAATTGCACAGATAGCAGTCGAAGGGATGCTGAAGGGTAAAAATATCATTGTCCCCGGTTTTTGGAACAGATGTATACTGCAAATAACCAGGCTATTGCCATCCAATTTTAAAATCAAAAAGGCGGCCAAAATAATCCGCAAGGAACTGTTAAACAAGATTAACGAATAAAACCTATCTATTCTCCGTAGGTGCTGAAACCCGTCTTGATATGTGTTTCCTTGTTCGAGAGTGTCAGGACCGGAATGGTAGCATGATTCAACAGCTGATGTGTCAGGTTGCCCATGAATGTCAGGTTTCTTGACTGTTCTTTCATAATGGTAATCACATCGGCATTCACAGAATCTGCATAAACCACAGTCAGGTCCACTATATTCTCCCCATAGAGGGATTTCTGCCGGAATGGGACCTTTTTTGCGGTAAAATACCCGGCTGCCTGCCTTGAATAAGCCTCGAGCCGATTGCTGATCCTTTGTCCCCTTGAAGAACTCACCGTAATAATATGTACCTCTGCTCCAAATAATTTGGCAAGATCTGCCGTGATGGGCACCTTCTGGCGTGTATCAATCGTTACATCCAGCGGCATAACTATATTTTTGATATCTTCAGGGATCCTGCCTGTCCGGGTAGTCAGCACCGGTTTTTCAGTCGCAGATATGATCTTAAAGGCATTGCTTCCCATGAAAAATTCTTCAAAACCGGATGCTCCATGAGTTGAGGCAATGACCATGGCCTCTTTATATGATTCTACCTGGCTTACAATTTCCTTGTAGATCTTGCCGGATTTGATGATATAGCGGAGCTTTGAATCATTTTCCATTCTGGGTTCAAAATTGGCAATGATTTCTTTGAACTTCTTTTCTGCCCACTTCTTTTCTCCCTCGAAATACCCCGGACTATTATAGTCTGAACTTTTCTTTTGTACATATACCAGCTGAACGTTGGTGTATTGCTTCCTGGCAAACATTAAGGCAAGCTCTATTCCCTTTTGTGAATCTTCCGAGAAATCAATGGGGATGATAATATTCTTCATGATGACCGGTATAAGTTATATATTATTGGTTATTAACGATAAAAGGCCTCATTCGGTTACGTTTAATTTATTACTTTTGAAATCCTGTCTGAATAAATACCTTATTGCATAATGAAAAAAGTAGTTGCCGGAATAGATATTGGGGGTACTTTCACCAAATTGGGGATCGTTGACCAGGAAGGGAAGGTATATGCGGAAACTTCCATTTCAACAGACACGCATAAGGATATAGATACGTATATGGAACACCTTGCCAGGGCAGTCCGGAAGCTTCTCAGAGAACAGGAGGGCAAGCTGGAACTGGCAGGTATCGGGATCGGTGCCCCCAATGGTAATTATTACCGGGGTGTCATAGAATATGCCCCAAACCTGAACTGGAAAGGAATGATCCCCTTCGTGGAATTGTTTAAAGCTCATTTCGATATTCCCATTGTTCTGACCAATGATGCCAATGCGGCTGCCCTTGGTGAGATGATGTACGGGGGAGCGCGGAATATGACTGATTTCATTGTTATAACACTGGGGACCGGTCTGGGAAGCGGGATTGTGGTGAATGGGAAGGTTGTATACGGACATGATGGTTTTGCCGGGGAAATGGGACATGTAACTGTTGTTGAAAATGGGCGCCAGTGTGGTTGTGGGAAGAAGGGATGCCTGGAAACCTATGTGTCGGCCACCGGGATTGTCAGGACGGTATATGAATTGCTGGCACTGCGTACAGATGACAGCCAACTCCGTAAGATCTCCTTTGAGAAACTTACAGCCAAAGATATTTCCGATGCTGCGAGCCAGGCAGACCGCATTGCCATGAAGGCATTTGATGTGACCGGCAAGACACTGGGCAAAACACTTGCCGACGTAGTCGCCCTTTTCAGTCCCGAAGCAATATTCCTGTTTGGCGGACTCTCCAATGCCGGCGATCACATTTTTAAACCTGTTAAGGCCTATATGGAAAAAAACCTGTTGAGTATTTACCGGAATAAAGTGAAAATCCTTCCTTCCGGCCTGACCGAAACTAATGCAGCAGTGCTGGGATCAGCAGGTTTGATCTGGAAGGAAATACTGGGATAGTTAGCGGTCAGCCGATTTCAGGTTCCAGTTGATTTCCAGATCAAAGTTGGAACGTATGCTGATGGTTCCAGGATGGAAAGAAACACTTTCCGGCTGTATTCCTTCAAGGTAGGAGCCCGTATCCCATTTACCATTCCCATTGTCATCGTGCACAACCTTCAGGGTGAAGCCAGCCGGTTCCAGGAACGGGAATTCAATGAGCCCGTTTTCAATTACTCTGCTTGCCCTGACAATTTCATCATTCTTGTCAATCACCTGGATGATCTTGGGACCGTCAACACCGCTTAAATTCAGAAGGATCCTGCCATACCATTCAATCCCCCGGGTCATAAAATTGATGCTGATCGTATCATGGGTCAATCCATATATATCTGTAAATGTGCCTGGATAAATATCCAGGAAATAGCGCATTTCTGATTCCCAGTCAACTTTCATGAAATACCTTCGCATGCGCGTGCTGTCTTTCTCCAGGGAATAGGGGACCGGGATCTTCAGTGTATCCTCTTTCATGGTTAAAGAAATCCTGGATTGATCTGTACTGAAAACGGGGTGCTGGACCTCTATACTGATGGGCCTGTGTATGTCCTGTGGCTGGCTGGCTGATACACCGGTAGATAAGGTGATCTTTTCTTTCTCTGGCTCTTCTTTATCTTCCTGCCTCTTCCTACGTCCGGTGGCCTTCTGTGGTTCCCTGTAGTTGAATTTCAGAGTATCATAATAGGTTATTATCTGCTGAAGGGAGTCGGTAACCGGGTATTCGGCAAGGAAATGCAGGCTGTCTGTTTTGTATACTAAAGAATCTATTAACCAGTAATCCAGAGTATCTTTCATTACATGCTCTTCCAGCAGGAACCAATCTCCTGCAGGATCAAAATTATAAGGTTCCATTTGGACCCTTTGAGTAAGCTCCCGGTTAAAATACAGGCTGAGTTTACGCCTGTCGTCACGGGCATAGTCTGACAGGTACTGTGGTTTATTGTCTTCCTGGAAAAGAAAAATATCAACATATACTGAATATTTACCAAGCTCAGCCAGCATGACTGAATCAGAGACTTCCACAATGAGGGTATCCTCCATGTCAAGGCCCAGACTGTCCTGCAGATCAATGTCCAGAGAATCCACCAGCAAGCTGTCCGGCTCGGGAATAGTATCCGTCATTTTGTAATCGAACATGCCGGGATCGAGCAGGAGTGTTGTGTCTATGAATCCTATCATTTCCTCCGGGACATCATACTTGTAATTGCGGTTCAGATCCTGTAAGGCAAACAACCTGTAGGTTCCGGGCCGCATATTATTGATCAGAAAGGCCCCCTGCGGGGTGATCTTGCCGACATAATCCGGAATTTCAAGGAGGGGAGCAGAATCACTCAGGATTTCATACAGCATCACAAAGATGGGATCTTCTGTCTCCGGGAGTTCCAGGTTAAAGGCCTGAACAGCCATCCCCAATACTCCCAGGGAATCAAGTTTTTCACCTGTAGAAAAAACAAACTCAAAGTTCCTCAGGATATTTCCCTCGTTAAGATCCTTGATGGTCTCTCCAAAGCTCAGGGTATAGGTGGTGTTTTCCCGCAGATCTTCCAAGAATTCAATGACCAGTGTTTTGCCCCGCATACGGATCTCAGGTGTTTCTTCCATGGGGGGAGATATTACCAGTTCCTGGCTCATCCCCTGGGAATTGATGAACTCATCAAAAGTGAACTCTAATTGCGTACCCGTAAAAAGGGTGGACTTGTTCAGGGGTTTGGATTTCAGTAATACAGGTGGGGCGATGTCCCTGGGTCCGCCACTGGGAGATCCGATTTTCGCACATTGCACTAAGATAATCAAGACCAAAAAGGATAGTAGGATATGAAATAATCTATACAACTTTGCTTATCTTTAGCGTCTTGCAAATATAAACGAATAATCCATGATTTTTGGTGCAATAAACTGGGATATGAATCCCGAGATTTTTCGGATCGGCAATTTCGCCGTTCGCTGGTACGGACTGCTGTTTGCTTCCGGATTTTTCTTCGGATATTTAATCTTCATGAGGTTTTTCAAAAAGGAAGGCCTCTCTGTAGAGCTGCTTGACAAGTTGACCATCTATATGGCAATCGGGACAGTGATAGGAGCCCGACTGGGACATTGCCTTTTTTACGAACCTGAATATTACCTGAAAAACCCGGTGGAAATCCTGAAAATTTGGCGCGGGGGACTGGCAAGTCATGGGGCGGCAATAGGAATTCTGGTTGCACTCTGGCTGTTTGTCCGGAAGTACAAGAAACCATTCATCTGGATCCTCGACAGAATTGTTGTCGTGGTGGCACTGGCAGGGGCCTTGATCAGGCTGGGCAACCTCATGAATTCCGAGATTTACGGGATTGAAACCGCTCTCCCATGGGGATTTGTTTTTATCAAAAACCTGGAAGTGGTTCCGAAACACCCCACCCAGATCTATGAAGCATTGACCTATTTCCTGGTCTTTGGCCTGCTGTTGACCATTTACATCCGGAGGGATGCGAAATTCCGTCCAGGGACCCTCTTCAGCTGGTTCCTTATCCTGGTCTTTGGTATGCGATTCCTGATCGAGTTCATCAAAGAGGACCAGGTAGACTTCGAGCTGGGGATGGCCCTGAACATGGGGCAATGGTTAAGCATACCCTTTGTGTTGCTGGGTATTGCCTTA
>DAOUVF010000162.1 GCA_030667765.1 Bacteroides sp. | reverse complement strand
TGGTGATATAACATGCCTGATGGCTTCAATCCGTGATTTCTCACGGAAAGTATACATTCCATAAATCCTCGGCGTAAACGTCAATCCAACACTCGGTACCACAGCATGTGCATAATTGAAGCCGGGAATGGTATCTACGATCAGTGTATCAACCACCCTGCCATCCGGATACTGGTAATCTTCTATCCATTGAGGATTTATGGATTTGGTAAATACGACCCCTGAATACCTTACCGAAGGGGAAAGGGTGAAATAATTGAGAAAGTTCAGTGCCAGACTGGCAGGTATGTTGTGCGCATAACCATTTTCAAAATCTTCGGGCTTTGTGGTAGTGAAAAGGGAGTCTGTGATGGTACTCAGCCTGTTCTCAAGCTGGGCTGTGTATGAAACCTGGAATTTCTCATACCAGCGGGGTTTTCCTGCAGCATTCCTTCTCTTCAGGGGATAGATCCTGTTCATGTTAAAATTTATTGAAGGCAGATTCAGATCCATCATCTTGGTCTGGCTGTTCTGTGTTGCATTCATACTTCCGGAAAGGTTAAAGGGCGCGTTCGGGAACATCCGTGAATAGGAGACAGAGGATCTTTTCGTACTACGCAGGACATTATTGATGTTATGGCTGTGGTTCTGGTCATAGGAAGAGGTCGTAAAATCCACGCTTGCCCTGAAGGATTGGTTCGGATTTGCCCGGGCATCCTGGCCATGGTTCCAGCGAATGGCAACATCCCTGGATTTGCTGTAATTCTCCAGTCCCTTTTCCCCGATGACGTTCTCCATATAATTAACGCCAAAACTACCGTTGAATTTATAGTTCTTCTTGTAGTTGCTCCTGGTCCTGAGTCCCCAGGTCCCATTGGTATAAATATCTCCGGTTATCGCCAGGTCAAAATAATCATTAAGGGAAAAATAAAAGCCACCATCCCGAAGATAAAATCCACGTCTCTCTTCCTCCCCGTAAGTGGGAATGAGGAAACCTGATTGACTGGTCCGGGTGGAGGGAAAAAAACCGAATGGTATGCCAATTGGCAATGGTACATCTTCAAGTACAATATATGCGGGTCCGGCCACGATCTTGTCACCCGGTATTGATTTCGCCTTGGTGAGGGCTATGTAAAAATGGGGATGAGGCGCATCACAGGTGGTGTATTTACCATTTTTCATATGGATATGGCCATTCGGATGCCGTTTGGTGATGGCACTATGCAGGTAGCCACCTTCCTGTTCCGTGACAATATCCGTTATGTACCCCTTTTTTGTCCGGAAATTATAGGAAAGCTTCTTGCATTGAAAGGTTTCGTCACCTTCTGTAAATTCCGGTTTACCTACCTCAATCCCCATACTGTCTATGGTCCCACGTGCAAAAACCGCCTCGTTCCCCATATTGAACTCAATATAGTCCGCATTTAATAGGATATCATCATATTCAATGGTGGCTTCCCCATATAGGTATACTTTTTGCTCCCTGATAGAATAAACAATGGAATCCCTGGCTTTGTAATCAACAGGAGCATCTATGGCCTGCTTCTCGCCCACATCATGGAGGGTATCAGAGGCAAATCGGGTGGAATCTGAAATGATGATCAGGTCCGTGCTGTCCTGAGCCGGATTTACCAGCAAGGTATCGATCTCCGGCATAGCAGTATCCGCTGCCGATCCGGGTTCCTGAGCGGATGCAAGAAAACCAGGGGCCCAAAAAAACAGACAAATGAAAAGAAACCGGAGTAATTTTGCAGACAACTTTTATATGCTATTTTTGTACGGGACGTATACTTCTAAAAAGGATAAAACTAATCAAATTAACCGAGAATTGATTGTTAATAAAAGCTTGAAACCACTGTTGAATAAACGATTTTCAGGGATATTTCTTGTATCCATCCTAACCTTATTCAACCTTCCGAATATTATGGCTACAGAGGATCCGGATGACAAGGTCGATGTGGTGGTCCTTGATGCCGGGCACGGTGGAAAGGATCCGGGTGCAAGCGGCAAAAACTCCCGGGAGAAAGATATAGTACTGGCCATTGTCCTGAAAGTCGGACAATATATTGAAGAAAATATCCCGGGTGTTACGGTCATCTATACCAGGAAAAAAGATGAATTCATCGAGCTTCACGAACGGGCCAATATTGCGAATGAAAATCATGCCGATCTTTTTATTTCCATCCACGCCAACTGGTGGACCAATACCAGATCATCAGGTACAGAAACCTATACCATGGGTACATCCCTCGATGACAGGAACCTGCAGGTTGCCATGAAAGAAAATTCAGTAATCACCCTGGAGGAAGACTATACCACCAATTACGAAGGTTTTGATCCCAACTCTGCAGAATCATACATCATTTTCAACCTGATGCAAAAGACCTTTCAGCAGCAGAGTGTGGACTTTGCAGGACTGGTCCAGGATCAGTTCCGCGAACGGGCAAAAAGAAATGACCGTGGCGTGAAACAGGAAAGGTTCCTTGTACTCTGGCGCACTACCATGCCATCTGTGCTGATTGAAACGGGTTTCATATCCAATAAATCAGAAGAAGCATACCTGAAATCGAAACAGGGACAGGAATATCTGGCATCTGCCATATACCGGGCCTTCAAGGATTATAAGGAGAATATTGAGGGAAGGAGCCTCTATGCAAACAATGCTGCCGCAGCCGGTGAAATAATTGAGGATGTTCCCGACCGCGAGATCAGGCCGAAGGCCATCCTGCAAAAATCAACTGAAACAATGAGCAGTGATGATAGTACCGTATATTATATGGTGCAGGTATTGACAACAACTCTCAGCAGGCCCCTCGATGACATGAGTTTCAGTAATTACGGACACGTATCAGAGTTTAAGATCAATAACCTGTACAAATATGCTGTCGGAAGATCGACTTCCTACAATCAAATCTCCGGAAGTCTGGATCTTGTGCAGGAGGACTTCCCCGGAGCATTTATCATAGCCGTCAAGGCAGGCAAAATTATTTCCATGGAGGAAGCCGGCAAGCAAAATAAATAGTAACTTTGACATCCACTTTTAAGCACCATGAAAATCTCCAGCGAAGTAAAAATAGGTATCATAATAACCATTTCCATTGCGGTTACTATCTTGGTACTGAATTTCATGAAAGGAAGGAATATCCTCAAGGGTGTTAATACCTATTATGCTATTTTTGAAGATGTCGGGGGACTGGAAAAAAATAATAAGATCTTTATCAAGGGGTACCAGGTTGGACAGGTCAGCGAAATATATTTCACTGAGAATGGAAGCAGGGACCTTATCGTATTACTCGGGATCGAAAAAACCTATGATATCCCTCTGAATTCGGAAGCTATCCTTTATGATGCTGACCTGTTGGGGACCAAAGCGATCATGCTCAGTTTATCTGAGTCAGACCAGATTCATATACCCGGGGACACGGTCCTGTGCCGGATTCAATACGGACTTACAGCCAGGCTTGAACAACAACTTCTCCCTGTTAAAGACAAAGCTGAAAGCCTGATCGTTACCGTCGATTCCCTGATATCTGCCCTGAATTATGTTTTCGACAGGAACACCTCGGCGATGTTACAAGCCTCCATTCATAACCTGGAATCCAGTACCAACGGAATCAAAAATATGCTCTCTGATCAGGGGAAGCTGACCAGCATGATCGGACACATGGAGGCCATTACACTCAACCTGAAAAACCATAATGAACAACTTTCCTCAGCCATGAGCAATATTGAATCAATAACCGATTCCATAGCACGCTCAGAACTTAAGTCAACAATTTCAAATACCAATAAAACACTCGCAGAAACACACCTGATCCTGGAAAAGATTAATCAGGGTGAAGGTACACTTGGGATGCTGGTTAATAACGACTCACTTTATCAAAACCTGACCTCCCTGTCCCAGGAACTCGATCTCCTCCTGAAAGACCTTCAGGAAAATCCGAAAAAGTATATAAATGTTTCCGTTTTTGGCAAATCAGATAAGAAGAAAAACTCAAAATAAACCGAAGCCAATTAAAATCTGATTTTTCATGTGATTTTATTGGCTAAAAGTTTATGTTTTTTTTGACGAATTTTGTAATTTACAGTATTCAATTGAACCTATCTCTTTAATTAAGAATGATAAACAATTAGCTTACAATTTATTAAGATAAATAGCTTTCATGTGGCTGATTTTCAATACTTTAGATTTTTTTTCTTTTTTTTTTGATTTTAATAACCTGATAATAAACCGTATATAGATATTTCTGAAAAAACAAATTACCCTCAGCTTTTTTTTTAATGTTTTTTTCACAACCTTAGCTACAGAATAAATGGTGGGAACATTTTAATAAAATCGTATAAAATTTTTTTCTAATGCACGAAGAAGTTTGGAACAGATGTCTGAAAATTATAAAAGATAATGTTCCCTCCATAAGTTACAGGACCTGGTTTGAACCGATCATTCCAATGAAGCTTGAGAGCAACATTTTAACCATACAGGTTCCAAGCCCTTTTTTCTATGAATATCTTGAAGAACAGTATATTGATATCCTCAGGAAAGTACTGAGGAAGGAGCTGGGTTATGAAGCCAAGCTGGAATACAGTGTGGTCATGGAAAACAATGGCTATGCCAGTTCCAAACCCTATACCGTAAAATTACCTGCCCGGAACCAGAAAGAACTCAAAAACAGGCCTGTTTCCCTTCCGATTGATGCTGAAGGCACAACGATCAAAAACCCCTTTATTATCCCCGGATTAAAAAAGCTGAATATCGATCCGATGCTGAATCCGGAAAATTCCTTTACCAATTTCGTGGAAGGAGACTGCAACCGCCTTGCAAGATCTGCAGGATATGCCGTTGCCAATAATCCCGGAGGAACGGCTTTCAATCCGCTATTGATATATGGAGAATCCGGTCTGGGAAAGACGCATCTGGCACAGGCTATCGGGATACAGGTCAAGGAAGAATTCCAGGAAAAAACCGTCCTGTACGTCAATGCAAATAAATTCCAGACACAGTTTGTCGATTCGATCAGGAACAACAATAAAAATGATTTTATACATTTCTATCAGATGATAGATGTCCTGGTCATTGATGATGTACATGAATTTGCCGGAAAGGAAAAGACCCAGGATGCATTTTTTCATATTTTCAACCACCTTCACCAGAGTGGGAAACAATTGATCCTGACCTCTGACAAACCCCCGGTTGAATTGCAGGGCCTGGAACAGCGGCTGTTGTCGAGGTTTAAATGGGGACTTGCAGCTGATCTTCAGATCCCGGATTTCGAGACAAGGATCGCCATCCTCACGCAAAAAACATATAAAGACGGTATTGACCTGCCTGCAGATGTAATTGAATATATAGCAACGCATATAACGGATAATATCAGGGAACTGGAAGGCGCCCTGATCTCACTGCTGGCTCAGTCTACCCTCAACAAAAAAGAGATCACCCTTCATCTTGCCAAGGATATGATAGACAAACTGATCAAGAATACCAAGCGGGAGATCAGCATAGACTATATCCAGAAGGTGGTATGTAATTATTTTAATATACCGCTTGATCATATCCAGTCCAAAACAAGAAAGCGGGAGATAGTACAGGCTCGTCAGGTGGCCATGTTCTTCTCAAAAAGCCTGACCAAGGCTTCCCTTGCAACCATCGGGACCCAGATTGGAGGAAAGGATCATGCAACCGTCCTGCACGCCTGCAAAACGGTTAACAACCTGATCGAAACCGACAAGCGGTTCCGGATACAGATCGATGAAATAGAAAAGAAGCTTAAAATATAAGCGCTTTAACTTCAAAGATCCACCCGGACAGATTGTGTACAAACCCAAAAAGATCTTCATCATTGCCACAATCCTGTTGGCATATGCCGGATTAAGATGTCGGAACATGATATATACAGGACAATAAAACAAAGATCTGAAGGGGTCTTCAGGGACAGGGGAAGTAAATTCCTGGCTTTTGCATTTCCGGTTTACACCAGGGATGAGATAAAAAAGATTCTTGCTGAACTGCAAAAGGAATACCACGATGCCCGGCATCATTGTTATGCTTACAGGCTGGGTGCTGCAAAGGAAATATTCAGGGCCAATGATGACGGGGAACCCTCCGGATCTGCCGGGAATCCTATCCTGGGACAAATCAAATCAAATGATCTCAGCAATATCCTCATCGTGGTGGTCAGATATTTCGGAGGCACCTTGCTGGGCGTGGGTGGCCTCATCAATGCCTATCGCACAGCCTCCGCCAATGCCATTCAGGATGCGATAATTATAACAGCTGCGGAACAGGATCTTATCGAGATTAATTTTCCCTATGTTATAATGAATAAGATCATGAAGATCATTCGTGACGAAGGTATGAAAATCCAGGAGCAGGATTTTACAGAAACCGGCAAGATCAAAGCATCTATCAGAAAAAGCCGTACCACCCAGGTGCTCAACAGATTGTCATTCATTGAAGAAACAAGTGCCCGCAGACTATAAATTGCAGAGCAGATCCGGCCTGCCTTGAAAGTTTTAAATTCTTATTAACAAACACTTTGCTGGTGATTTATACTTAGCTAAATTTAAATCCCGATTGACACCCCGTTTCAATCTCCATAATTATTTGTTCATTGAATTTTAAAATCTTCTAAATGATTGGTAAAAGTCTTGTATCCATCCTTGATTACACCAAAGATGAATACCTGAAAATCCTGGAACTGGCTGCCAAATTCGAGCAGCAGCCCAAACAAAAAATACTCGATGGATATGTAGTCGCCACCCTGTTTTTTGAACCTTCCACCCGGACCCGCCTGAGTTTTGAGAGTGCTGTTAACCAACTGGGGGGAAAGATCATCGGATTTTCCGATATAGGCACGACCAGTGTGACCAAGGGGGAGACACTGAATGATACGATCATGATAGTGAGTAATTATTGTGATCTGATCGTCATGCGCCATCCGCTTGAAGG
>DAOUVF010000175.1 GCA_030667765.1 Bacteroides sp. | reverse complement strand
GGCTTTTCCCTGGCATGGGGATAAGGTGCCATGGCTTTGAGGTTGAATGAGGAATTGGGATTTATTAACCCTTGTAGAGCATGTTGTTTCTGGTGGACTTCCGTGTCAGTATTTATCGACGGATGATAAACCTGCCTGTAAAGTATTGTCCGAGTGTATTATACTTTAGAATATACAGCCCGTTCCCAAGCTTGCTGATGTCGATTAAATTCCCCGTTGAGTAACCTGATCTGACCACCTTTCCCTCTGAATTGACGATGGTGAAATTCCCGTTTATGTACATCGGTGGTAAATCCAGGTAGAGACGATTTGTGGCAGGATTAGGATAAAAAGAAATGTTCTCGCTGCGGTTGGAGATCACCGAGGTAATATCTTTGGAGTAATGAGCTGTGGCTACTCCGCTTTCATAATAGTTCTGTTTAAAAGCGCGTGCCTTGAAGGTCATGTCCCTGTCCACCCGTATCAGTTGCCCGCGATATCGAGCATCACCCGGGTTGGGATCAGTTCCGTCGGTGGTGTAATATACTCTCGATCCCTCAGTTTCAGATAAGATGGAGGGATTGAGTATACCCTGAAAGGTATGTCCGTCCGGTGGGGAGAAAATGGGATTGGCTACCGTTTCTCCTCCGACGACAAACCGGATCACAATGGCGGGTCCTGGCCACAGCACCTCTATGCCGTGATGCTGGGTATCAGAGGTATATGCAATGTCATTGAGGCCTGACTTAAGGTCCCCGAAAGCAAGTGGTACGCTTGACAGAGCAAAGAAATGATTATTGCCATAACACTTATAGGAATGTTCGTTAACCAGGAGTGGTTTGTCGATACTCCCGCCGGCCGCTTCGTCATCCCCGGCATTCCAGGTCCGGTGGTACAATCGGGCCTCCATGCCCTGATCAAGGGTATCGATATGGATATAGCATTGTTTGGTATTCCCGGCCCTGACCCAGAAATCCTGTGTAACACCCACTGGGGTGTACATGTGCACTTTCAGAGAATCTGGCCTTTGCAGGCTTATGCTGTCCACAATATCCGATACAAACCAGATGCCACTGGTATCTTTAATCCTCGCCATGAGTGAAACAGCCCTGGCCTCCTGGTCAGGGACATAGCGAGTATTCCAGCGTTGCTGGAATGGTGATGCTTCTATTGTACCAATGTGCCCGGTGATATCCTTTCCATGGTAAGCCCTGTGCCAATCCTTATAAATGCCATCGCCATTTTCATCATAACCGTAATAATGGCCCAGGATCTGGATAAGAGATACAGATCCGGAATCTGCAGGCGCAACATTGATGTCAGAATCATCTCTAATGGTATCTCCGGATGCCGGCTGGATGATCTGGCCAATGGTATGTGCTTTGTCCGGATGGTAATATACGCGAACCATCATGACATACCAGCCCCACTGGCCCCAGTTGAAATTATTGCAGATCTGTCCCCCGGAAGTCCCATCGAAGGTGTTCGCACCTTCCTGGAGGTATTCAAGCGGCAGATCAAGGATCACGTTATATTCCGTCATATAACATTTCGGGCGTGATTCCAGGGTGGGCACATGGGGAATGTCCATCCAATCATTCGCGTTGAAGCGAAACTTCTTACCGCTGGTCCCGGGATGTCCTCCCCATATGTCCATCAGTACCTCTGCCCTTACAGCTTGATCCATGTCATCGATAGATATAGAAAGGGTAGGGTTGGGCAGAAAAGCAGCAGCTCCCGGATTTGTTGCTTTGGGATCCGTTACCCTCCAGTTGTCACCCGACCTCAGGTTGACGGCATATTCCCGGTAGATATCGCCTGGTTGAGGACCATTCTGTGCAACTACCTTTAACGAAATCAAACATGCCAGTATGAGCAGGAACCGGGATTTCATAGATCATTGACTGTATCTGTGATAATACCTGTACATTTTGAAGTCAAAGTATACAATATTTATCCCGAAAACCAAATTAGATCTTAATTACGCAGTGACTTTAAAAGTAATACAGTTACTGTATATTTGTATGTAAGTGGGAAACTCAATTACCATATGAGTATTTTCTTCAGGAAAATATTACTGGTAACATTAATACTGAGAGCAGGAATCAACATGGCCTATGCCCAGCCTGATTCAGCTTTTCATTACCAGATTAAGGGCAGGATCGTGGACAGGTCAGTGATTTTGAGGATCCCGATTTTTGGGGTAGTTACAACACTATATACCCTGAAGAATCCATACAAACTGCCATCAGGCGGATGGAGAGAAAATTAAAATCACTATGATGAAAGCATTTGAATTATTCAATCTATTGAAAGCCACGAAAAAAATAAAATTCTTCTTGAATTTATTGATTATATCGCCGTGTCTTTTTGCGCAAAATGTGACTTCTCCTATAGTTAATGATAATAATGTCATGCTTTTGAAAACAGATCAGGACAACCGCCCCAATATCCTGCTCATTCTTTCCGATGACCATTGTGTGCCATATCTTGGCTGTTATGGAAATGCCGATATGCATACCCCAAACCTCGACAAACTGGCTGCCGAAGGTGTGTACTTCAACCATGCATATACCACTGCACCCCAGTGCGTGCTTTCTCGTGCTTCGATAGTGACCGGAAGAAATGTCCTGGATGTGCAGATGCTTCGGTTTTCAGCCCCGCTGGATAAGAACATCATTACTTTTCCGGAGCTACTGGGAAAAGCAGGATATTTTACCGGGATCTGCGGACGTCGTTACCATCTGGACGGATCAGGCAGGAAAGCACAGGAGACGATCGATGCATTCGAAGAGTTTGGGATGGTCACCTTTCAAAACCGTGTCGACTATTTAAACATGGGGTACCGCGAAAAGGTAAACATACAGGTGAAAGAATTCCTGGATCTGGTACCCGAAGATAAACCCTTTTTCCTGTGGGCAAACTATGATGATCCACATCGTGCTTTTACCGCACCGGAATTTGAACCCGATCCAAAAAAAATAACGGTTCCTGAAGGCATGCCGGATACCGACCTGCTCAGAAAGGACCTGGCGGCCCATATTGGTGAGATCAACCGGGTAGACAAATATATTGGGGAGGTGATTGAAGAGCTAAAAAGAAGGGGTGAATACGACAACACGTTCATCATCTTCATGGGTGATAATGGGGCAGCCCTGCTCAGGGGGAAAGGTACGCTGTATGATTATGGATTGCATGTTCCCCTGGTTGCCAGATATCCTGGCCTGATCAAGCCGGGAACCGTCTCCGATATTCTGGTCTCGGGAAGTGATGTGGCATTGACCATTCTCGATGTGGCCGGTGTTGAACCTGATGAAGAGATGACCGGTAAAAGTTTTAAACATGCCATGGAAGGCATTGAAAGGGAAAATCACAAATACCTGTTTGCCGTACGTGGTCCCCATGGACAGGAACTGCCCGGGAATTCAGCAGATTTTGACCTGTCCAGGACAGCCTTTAATAAACAGTACAGGTTTATCTATAACCCGCTTTTCCATTTGCCTTTCCATCCGGTTGATTTTGCCGGTGGAGAGATGTGGGAGGAGCTGGTGCAGCTGCATGCTGAAGGAAAACTGGATGAGAAATTCTCAAAGATTTACATTTTTACGGAAGAACGGCCGATGTATGAGTTTTATGATCTTCGGAACGATCCGCATGAATTGGTTGACCGGTACGGAGATCCGGCTTATAAAGAGGCGCAGCATGAATTGATGGCACAACTTCACCGTTGGATGATCATCTACCGGGATGTGGTTCCGCTGCCCATTGCCCCGCCTCGTCGGCAATAGCTGAGTATATTTATGTCCATTGATCGGGCCGCCTGTTTCAAAAGGGTATTTGATGAACAAAACAGATATTAAAATAAAGCCTGCTGTTGTGAACGGAGTTAAACAAATCTTAAGACAATTCAGCATCCCATGGCTTGTTGGATATTTTTTCTTATTAACTGCATGTATTCAGCAGGAAAACGGGATATATTATGAAAAGCCGGTCATGTTGCCTGCATTTCCCGGAGCAGAAGGATTTGGAGCAGTTACGATGTGAGGCCGTGGAGGAAAAGTTTTGGAAGTAACCAATGTAAATGATGCGGGACCCGGGAGCTTGCGCGCTGCTGTGGAAGCAAAAGGACCCAGAACAGTTGTTTTTTTTGTGTCGGGAACAATTGAGTTAAGATCTCCATTGATAATCTCAAATGACAGCATCACCATTGCCGGTCAGACGACTCCCGGAGATGGGGTTTGTCTTAAAAATTATGGATGCCGGGTCTTGGCCAATGAAGTAATAATCAGGTATATAAGAGCGCGTCCGGGTGATGGTCTTGTGGATGGAAAAAGATCCGGAGGTGATGCTATTTCCGGGCAAGATCATAAAAACATTATCATTGATCATTGCTCGATGAGTTGGGGAATGGATGAAACCAACACATTTTATAATGTTGAGAATTATACGGTGCAATGGTCCATCATCAGTGAAAATCTCTATGATTCCTTCCATCATAAAGGTCCCCATAGCCTTGGCTGGGTGGTATCGGGTGTTGGCGCTACCGCACACCATAACCTGTGTGCTCATCATGATGGCAGAAACCCACGATTCAGTGGCACCGAATTTTATAATGATTCGCGAATAGTTACCGACTTCAGGAACAATGTGATCTATAACTGGGGTACCACCTGTGGATATGGAGGAGAGGGCGGATTTTTTAATCTTGTGGCAAACTATTACAAGCCCGGACCCGCTACTCCCGATTCTTTAAAAACAAGGATCGTCCAACCCTGGGGCAAACAGGGGCGCATCGGAGTATGGTATGTCAAAGATAATTTTGTATACGGAAGCGAAGCCGCCACCTTAGATAACTGGGAGCTTGGTGTCGATTTATCCGGTGGCGTGTATCGTGAAAAAGAGTTCACTGATGAAGAAAAGATAAAGATACTCGCAGAATCAGCCTTTCTTGCACCGGGGATTATGCAGCATACTGCAGAAGAGACATATCAACTCGTTTTGGAGGAGGCTGGAGCTATTTATCCCAAAAGAGATCCAGTGGATGCCCGCCTTATTCATGAGGTAACGACCGGAACTGCGCAATTTGGCGCTACTTATGGAGGTGGGGGTAAAGGGATCATTGATTCACCTGAAGAGGTGGGTGGATGGCCGGAGCTGAGAACTTATCATGTGCTGGAGGATACCGATCACGACGGTATGCCGGATATATGGGAGATAGAACATGGGCTGGATATCAAGGACCCGAAAGACCGGAACGGGATTATTGATCCGGAGGAGCCCTATACCAACCTGGAGAAATACCTGGCAGAGATCGCGGAGAATGGACCGATAGTTAATGAAGAATGATCCATAACTTAAAACAAGTAATGCGAAAAAACCATTTCATTGTTCAACTGGCTGTCCTTTTGTTATTATACACAGCCTCCTGTAAAGAGATCAGGGAAACATCATCAGAAGATGTCCGGCAACAATCCCCCCTTGAACAGTTTCAGGCAAAGAAATTCGGCATGTTTATTCACTGGGGACTCTACGTCGTTCCGGCCGGGGAATGGAAAGGGAAATACGTAAGAGGAATCGGTGAATGGAAACAGTATCGCGAAAAAATCCCTATTGCGGAATATGAGAAACTCGCCGAGCAATTCAATCCTGTGAGATTCAATGCAGATGAATGGTCTCAACTGGCGGAAGATGCCGGCATGAAATACATGGTAATCACCTCAAAGCATAATGATGGTTTCGCAATTTGATAACAGACGAATATTTCTTTGATCTCCGCCACGTCCCCCTTCGGTAAACTTGCCTGCACCCTCTGCACCGGAGAAAGCAACAGTCTGTGACATTAAATGGTTTAAGCTACGGACGGAACATAGCAGGAAAACTAAGGTTCCTGCTCATTTCAATTTAAAGGCTTACCATCAATGGTTATGTTCTCGGTTTCATCCCCGTTCACAGAAATTCCGGTTTGAGTTGAATCGGACAATTCAAGCCCTTCAATAATCACATCTTTAGCATTATAGAAAGTAAGTGCCGGATACTCGGTGGTTAGTAAATTCAGGTCCTTAATGGTAATACCGCGTGCATCCATGCACAACAAACCCTTTTCACTCTCCATGGTCAGGTTTTCCATATGGATATTTTCGAGGTTCATTTCGGGAAGCCCCTGCAAATAGATGGCCTGACGGGCTCCCTTGCAGGTAATGTTTTTGATGCTAATATCCTTGAACTGCGGTGTCTCTTCGGTCACCCTGTGAATTTCCAGATTATTCTTTTCATCCTTACTTTCTGCCATTAACTCAGTGGGTGAAAGTCCTCCATAGTAGAGGTTAAATGAAATGGCAATGGTTGGAATATTTACCATATCGATATTGGAGATGTAAACATTCTGCACCACACCCCCACGTCCTCGTCTGCTTTTAAAGCGTAAACCCACATCGGTGCCGATGAAAGTACACCCCGAAACATGCATGTTTTTTACACCGCTCGACATCTCACTCCCAACGGTGACCCCTCCGTGTCCATGATATACAATGCAGTTTTTCACAATCAGATTTTCAGTAGGCATCGCCCTGTCACGCCCCTCCTGATCTTTCCCGGATTTGATACATATGGCATCATCGCCCACATCAAAT
>DAOUVF010000073.1 GCA_030667765.1 Bacteroides sp. | reverse complement strand
GCAAATGCGGAAGAATCCGGGTCACCGCTGGAGTGATCGAAAATCCATTTGTCCTGCTCAGGATTGTCAGGAATGCTGTCGGGATTATCGCTGCCCGTATTATACACGCCCCAGTAATTAGCCGAATTGACCCCTACGTGCCAGTCCCCTGCCCTGGCCCCAAACCGCAGTACCCACTCCGCATTTCCATTTTCCTACAGGATGCTGTTAGTGCCGAGGTCGAAATAGGACTGGTTATGATAGATGGATTTTTCAAAGGCAAAACTCAGTTCATCGCCGGGGATATGAGGAGGCACTTTTTCGTCTCCTTCAAAACATCCCCCCAGGAACACGCTGATTGACAGTATGATATATATAGTATGTTTATGCCTGTACATCTGTTGCTGGCTGATGTGCTTATTGTTTGCTGAAGAACAAACGGAGATTTATGAAAAATGTTCTCCCCCATGCCACGGGATAGGATCCCGTACCGGAAGTATCCCCGCTTGTGATCCCGCTGGACTCAATGTTGGTGCAATCAAACAGGTTCTTGGCCCCGATCCCGAGCAATATACGGTCATTCCAGAAAGACTTGTTAGCAGTTACATCGAGCATGTGATAGTCATCGATGAACCCCTCCATGATATTGCCATCCGCATCTGAATAGAATTGCGGCTGCCGGCCGGTATATTTATAATTGACCAGGAAGCGGAGCTTTTTATTGATAAAGTTGTAGGTTACATTGGATGTGACGTCCGAGCTGTGCCGGTAGGGGGTTTTGAATCCCTCACCTTCCGTGATCACGCTTTGCCGGGCCACCTGGAAAAGTCCCACTTCAAAAGTTAACCGCGGATGCAGGCTGTACTTGAAATTGATCTTACCGCCGGCCGTACGGTACTGGTCCACGTTGATGTAAGAATACACGGTCGCACTGTCAAGGGACAGGGTGATCTGGTTGTGGATGCTGTTATAAAACAAACCGGCCTGTATTCCAAAGCGGTTCATTTTCCTGGCCAATGACAGATCCCAGGTCAGGTTGAAATTATGGGAATACTCGGCTTTCAGGTCAGGATTTCCCCGGAGGTTATGATTGATGTCAACAAAGTAGAGGTAGAGTTCCTTCAGGGAAGGGGCCCTGAACCCCCTGGCATAGGAAGCCCTGAAAATATGCCTGCTGTTGGCGTAAGGATCCCACCTTATGTTGAGCGAGGGTACCAGCGGGGATTTGTACCTGGTATTGTAACTGGCCCTTAATCCCGGCTGGAATGAGATCTTATCTGAAGGTTCATACTGGATGCTTGCGAAAACTGCATAATCTCCGATAGATTGCTGCTCGTCCTGGATCCGCTTCCCGCTGCCTTCCTCAGTATTGATATCCGTCCCCAGCTGGTAACTTAGTTTATCGAACAGGCTTTCATCGGTAAATGTACCACGCAGCAGGTAGGATGTAAACCTGGTAGTATCGTTGGCTGATTCCCCCGATAACATGATTTCTTCCAGGGTCGTAAGATCCTTGAAGTAGGTATGCTTTATCCTGGAATAGACCGAATGTGCAAATACCAGTTCCATCCCCCTGCCTTCGGAAAACAGGTAATCTGCCTGTATCCGGTCTGAAAAGCGGCGGGTATAATAGTAGGTGTCAAATGCCTTTTCCTCGTACGGTGGAAGCAGGGGACCCTTACTCTGGATGGTCTCATTGAAGTAGCGAAGATCCACCTTTATACCCAGCCTGTCTGCCCGGTACTTGTAGTACCCGTCAAAGTTATACTGCAGCCTTGGTTTCCACTGTTTGGTGCGGGAAGTATCAACTTCGGAGAAGCCGGAAAAGAAATTACGGGATCCGGAAAGCGAGACAGCATGCCTGCCAAAATTTCCACCGCCCCCCATATCAAAGTTATAAACCCCCACTGATTCAATATAGGAGTTCAGCCATGTTGAGACCCTGCCGCGGGTGTTTTCCTTGGTGATGATATTAACCGCGCCGGCCAGTGCGTTCGATCCATAGACGACGGACATGGGGCCTTCCACCATTTCAATGTGATCGACATTGTACATGTTGATCTGGCTCAGGTCGATATTCCCGTTCATCCTGCCGATCACGGGTACACCGTCAATCAGGATTTTCACATGTTCTCCTGATAATCCCTGTATGCTCATGCTGGAACCCAGGGCTGCATCGTTGCTGATCCTTACCCCGAGTTCATTGTAGAGGGCTTCAGAAAGGTTGGTCGCCCCCCTTTCCCTGATCATGCGGTCATTGATGACCGACACGTTGTAAATGGATTGATCGACCCTGCGGGGAGAATACTGGGCCGTGATGACCACCTCCTCCACTTCCAGGAAACTGGGTTCCATATAGAGGGTATGGGATCCTCCGGCCTGCAGAGTATCGATCAGCGTGGTGTAACCCACCGAGGTCACAGCCACCTGGAAGGGGAGTTTTGCATCGAATGTCAGTTCTCCCTTGTCATTAGCGACCTTGTTCTGCAATACTGATTTATCCAGGCTTTCAAAACAAACATGAGCAAAGGGCACCGGTTGCTCCGTCTCTTTGTCGACCAGCCTGATAGTGGTCTGTGACAGCACCGGAATGCCGTACATGCAAAGAAGCATGCCTGCCAGGAGTAATTTTATTAGATCCCTCATCCGTCAAATCCCTCAATTCCCTTTGATTCGATGATCATTACCAGCCGGGAACCGGTCCTGCCGGTTTCCGTCCACCGGCACGTCGGTTCTCCAGTAATCTCGGGCCCCTACCGGCGTTTGGTGAACCTGCCCGATGTCAGTACTTCCCCGTTCCTTAACTGCAGGATATATACCCCAGGGGAAAGTGAGCTGATATCAAGCCTCAGTTCGCTCTCATCCAGCCTTTCAGCCTCCCGATGCAGGACCTGTTTGCCCGTCATGTCAATAACACTGATATTCACCGGTTGTGAGGTCTTTAGCCCGTACCGGACAAAGAGATCGTCCGTAGCCGGTACCGGGTACAGGCTGAGGCCTGTGCCAGCCTCCGGTGCGGGACCGGCGGAAGTGTTACCGTACCATGCTGAAGTGTCTGCATTGGGATAGGTATATAGTTCCACACCCATGGTCGTGTTGGCAGTGATGGAAGAAGTGAAGGTGCCTGATTTTACCCCTATGTCCCATAAATCCCTGGCAACCAGGCCTGCAGATCCGTTCTCCATGCTGTAATATTCCTCGTTGGCATAGAATGAACCCATAACCAGGGTGTCATGTACCCAGCTGGTACTGTCGGAATGCTTTTTGCGGATACCTACCCTTCCGAGTCCGGAAAATCCGCTCTCAAAAAAGGTAACCTGCATTTTATAGATCTCTCCTGAATCCGTCTTTACGAAATAGACGATGGTATCAAGTGGGACAATAGACATTCCCTGGAGCTTGTACCAGGAATTCCCGATGGCTGATATCGAATCTGTAAATTCAGTGGTATCGGCCAGTGTGGCATCGGCGGCGGTAGCACTGTCGGCGGCATTGAATACAGAGACGGTTACCCCGTCATTGGAAAGAAAGCCCGTCACTGTATAATTAATGTCCGTATGCGTGAACTTGGTCAGTATCAGGTCCCAGTCCACCTTCAGAGGCTGCTCATCGACCAGGGAGTCCCCGCGCAGGTTATAATAAACAAATTGTTTGCCGGCATACATTGCCATATCAATTTCCACTTCCTTTTCATTGCTGCCGTCAAGGTCAGCATAGCGGATGGTATAAACAGCTGTGGCGGTCCTGCTTACGATCCATAATCGTTTATAACTCTCGTCTTGCAATTTGATCACAAAAATTGAGTCCCCGGTAAGCCCGTGGTTGATACTATTGTATAAGCCCCATCCGTAATCCGGGTGTCCGAGGGCATTGGCACCGAAAGCCCCCTCTTCCCAGGAAGCCATGGAGTTATACATTTGAGGCCATCCGGTAATTCCGGAAGTATCGATCTGTGCAGCCGCCGGGAGGGTCAGTCCAGCGATAATAATGGCAATTGCCAATCCTTTAAACTTTTTCATCTTTCTATTTTTTTTTAATGTTTCATTAAATAAGTCAACGGGTTCAGTGGGACAAAAATAATCAATCCGTGGAATCAAGTCCCAAAAAGGCTAACCGGAACTCCGCGAGGGAATCCCGGTTGGCCGAATATTTATGTATGCTGTTTACTTTTTGAAAGTATGCATGTAATTGACCATGTGCCAGATGTCCTCATCGGCAATCTTATTCTCGTACTTGGGCATCTCATTTCGGCCGAATTTGGACTTGTAGAAATGCTCGCCGTCGGTCTGGGACTGGTACGCACTGCCTGACATGTCTCCGGGATGTGTATCCAGGCCGCGTGCCTTGGAGCCATCACCCAGGCCGGTTTTCCCATGGCATGATGCACAATTTTTTGTATACAGCATTCTTCCCACTTTAACTGATTCAGCATCAGCTGATTCGGGATTTTCCATGTTCTTGTATTTGGCTGGTACTTCCCAGGGTTCAGCTGGTTCCTGTGCCGTAAATGTCATTGAAACAAACAGAGCTGCTACAAACAAAAAGCTCATCATACCTAAAACTTTACTCATCTTATTCATTTTTTTGTCCTCCATTAATATTAGATAATTAGTTACAAATATTGATAATTTAATTTAATCTGCCAATATCATACCAAACTTGCCGCATTTTCCTTCCGTGCTATCCTGCGGAGCCTGAAAAGTTGAACGATCACAAAGATATAATGTCCCCAAACCCCTGCAAGCAAGACGCTTAATGTGATGATCATCCACAGGGGTGCGATCTGGGTCCACAGGGTCCGCTGGGAAACAGCAAAATCATACTGGGTGGCTACACCCCACTGAATGGTCTGCCTGTCTTCTACCGTTCCGAAAAGGTAATGATCATTGAACCTGGCAATGATCTCAATATTTCCTTCAGCGTCACCGGGGATATCATCCGGTATCTCTGTGATGTATTCCCCGTTCTCATCCAGAAAATCCTCCCCGAGGGGAAGGTCCCTGAACATCCTCTTCACAAATACATAGACATCCTCGTCAGGCACCGGGACCTTTTCCCCATCGACCATTGAATATGCCCTCAACGAAACGGTTTTGACCGAATCGACCAGGCTGAGCTCCATATCGAGGTTTACATCCGTAATATAGACTTCGTATTCAGCAGGCAGGATATTGCCGCTCCCCTTATATTCAGCAAAATACCGGACTGATCCGTCCTCGCCTGCAGGCAGGTCATGGTCTCCTTCCATCACCAGGACAGCGAGGCCTTCTTCATCCGTGCTGACTGCTCCCAGTGTTACCAGTGAGTCTTCCCCTGCATAGAATGCTATTTTTAGTCCGGGTAAAGGAACAGGCATCCGGTTGACATAATTGACCATGCTTGAACGGAGATTGACTTTTCCTTCGGTGTCTTTCAGATAGGTCATTTCCATCACCGGTTCTATTGGCTCCTCTTCAACGGGGACCTCTTCTGCAGTGGCTTCCTGTGCGGCGACCAGCCCGGCCGAAAATACCAGGACCAATAACAAAAAGTATGTTTTGATTTTCATGATCATCCTTTCTTATTCTAATATCTTTAATTCTCTGTCATCCACCCCGCTCATCTCAGACATGGAAATGATGGGAAGGAATTTAGAGGCCAGTTTAAACATGATAATAAAGATCGCAATACCCGCTGCTGTCAATGACCATTCCACCCAGGTAGGAGAGTAACTCAACCAGTCGGCACGGCTATCCTGGATGGGAAGGAAGGGAGTTTCCAGGGTGGGCACCACGATGATATATCTGTTCACCCAGAGCGCAACAACAGCGATCACGGCCCCTATGGAAATATTCCGGATGGTCCTGAATTGCGGTATGCCAATAATGACAATGGGAATGATAATACCGATATAGTTGGCAAAAATGAACATCCAGTTAAATTCTGCAAACAGTTTGTCGATCAGTTCCGCATTGATCTTGACAGAACCATACCATTTGGTCAGGTAATCACAGAAGGTAAAATATCCGTAAAATGATGCTACCACCATCAGCAGGACGCCCATATTTACGAAATGCTTTTTCGTGATAAATTCCTCTAAGCCATAGATCCGGCGAAACAGCCACATGAGGATGATCATCAGTCCGGATCCCGAAAATATGGCTGCAATCACAAAATAGGGACCGAAAATGGTACTGTCCCAGCCGGGCTGAAGGGTCACACCGAAGATCCAGGCCAGTACCGAGTAAACGATGATGGCGATTGCTATGATCATAAAGATAGATAGCAGGAATCCCATGATCACATGGAGAAGGTCCGTCAGTA
The DNA here is from genome assembly GCA_030667765.1 of Bacteroides sp. GTDB lineage: Bacteria > Bacteroidota > Bacteroidia > Bacteroidales > SM23-62 > SM23-62. Next base: position 3,594 of record DAOUVF010000073.1, on the reverse strand, counting down.
CCAGTCAGCTTACCCCGAAGACCCCGTTAAGAATCGTTTCCGGAAAGAGCAGTCCCCAGCCGCTGATCACCACCAGGGGCAACGCGATATACATGATCAGGGCATAGCTGAAGGCCTGCAATGGATTGAATTTTCTTTCCCGGCTTACAGGATAGGGATGGTTTTGTTTTTTGAGATAGCCAAACATATAATAACGAAGCTGGATAAACATCCTCTTTCTTAATCCCTGCCACTGGAGCCTGTAATGTTTTCTGTTCCCGATTATGATATTACCGATGAAGAAGATCAGGTAGCTGGCTGTAAGTGCGATACCGCTGATGTTATGCAACTGTACTGAAATATGGAAAGGGATCATAAAACTGTCCCGTGCTGAGTACTGCATGGAGAGCCCGGTCAGGATAAGCACCAGCATGAAAATGGCATTCAGCATATGCCATAACCTAATAAACCCCAGGTATAGATAGATCTTATTCATTCTTGCCTATACTTTTTTAATTATCCGGAATGCCAGATGTGTTGCCAGTCCCAGGACAACCAATCCAAAAACAAACAGGCTGATAAGTCCCAGGATATAATTCCGGTTCGCCCCGATTACATAGGCCTCGTTGATCACCACCGCATTGAGGAACCCGTATTTTTCCCTGGCCTCGAGGGATTGATGTTTGTAAAGGGTGTGTATCAGCCTGGAATCACTGGAATGGCATTCATTGCAATTCTGTACAGCCTCTTCCTTTGGCAGGATCAGGTGAGCCACCAGGATGCTGTCATTGACCTGGGTATGGCATTCAATACAGCGGACACTTTGAAAATGGAGTGCCTGATTAGGCAACCAGTCATGTGTTTGTATAATATTAATACCTTCCCTGTCCGTCAGTAGTTGAAACTGGTCGAAATCAGCATGACAGGACAGACAGATAGCATTGTCATAGGCTATGGTCTCGGTCAGGTTCTCCGTATTCCTGATACTGATTTGATAGCTGTGGTTATCATGGCATTTCCAGCAGCTGAACTCCTCGGTGGCCAGGTGATGGGTACTTGCCAGGTATTCCTCCTCGATCTTCTCAAACTGGTATTGTGCATAATCTTCATCGTAGCCATGACAGTCGAGGCAGGCCCAGGGCTCTTCCAGCCTGATATCCAGGGGATGGGGGAATATGGCAAATTCTCTTGAATGGCAATCGAAGCAGGGAAAACTTTTATGGTTCGACGCATAATATTCTTCACGAAGGATCATATGGTCCTTGCATACCTGCCGTGTCAGTACCCGGCCTGTCAGCTCATCTTCCAGCTGAAATTTTGATTCACCATGACATTTGAAACAGGCTTCATTATCGTCCACAAACTCTGAAACCTGCCTGTAGGTATCCAGATCATCCGGTTACTGGACTTTGCCGGTGCCAGGATCAACCATGGCAAGCAACAGGAAAAAGGCGGAAGGTGATAACAGCAATATGGCCGGTGTTCTTTTTCTCACCTGTCGATTACCTCAGCTTCACGGAGATATTAAATCCAAAACGGAAATTTCCGCTCCAGGGATCATTGGTATTGTAGAACAGGTTATACTGTTTGATAATGTTCTGGTAATTGGCCACGAAGATCCGGAATGAATGCGTGCTGGTCCCCACCTCTATACCTAAACCCAGGTTGGGATATACCTCAAGTGCTTCATGCTTTGTCAGGGGCTGGTCATATTCAAGGACGATGGAGCTCATCCTGATCACCTGGGCTCTTACTCCAAATGACAGGGCAAAGTTCACGTTGTTATACCCGTCTGCCACAGCGTTGAACCATGCAAATGAGGGGATAACCTGAAAACTCACGGGTCCCGTTTTTACCGATGTGATAAACTGTGTCAGGTAAGACATGCGATGGGTGAATTTATACTGGTCCTCCGGTCCGAAATTATCCTTGCTTCTTGCATCAATGACCATATTCCCGTAATAACTCAGGGAGAGAGGTATGCTCCAGGACCTTGTCTGGGTAAGGATGCTGACCTTCCATTCAAAATCCTGCAGTTTATAGTCCCGCGTCGTCCCGAACCCGGCCATGATCCGGTCGCTGATCCCGTAATCCAGGGCCAGGCGTGTATTGGCCGAGCCATAGATTCCGAACAGGTCTCCTATGTCCTTAATCTCGGAGAACCGGTGGGAGATCTCGAAATGCAAACTCCCTTTGAATGGGTTCACGGTGGTCTGGTTATCTAAAAGGGCGATGGTTTCAAACGGCGGGCGGATGGGACGGTTGTCCGGTTTATCCTCGTTCTGGGCCCGGAGACCGGGGACTGAAATAGCAAAGAGCAGGATCAATCCTGCTGAAAGGCTGTTAAAATATCTCTTTTCCATAATGGTTATTTTGGATGATTAATATACTGGTTAATTGTTTATAGCGCCCTCCTCAATCCACAGGAGGATCAGTTGTTTTTCTGTCTCAGTTGCCCTGGCATCGTGGGAACCGTAAAGCTTTTTAATCAATTCACTTTCTTCCGGATTATTTGTATCGACATACCCTCCATTGATCAGTGAAGCATGTGAATTATCCGGTCTGAGGTCAGGATCACGGCTCCCGCTATGGCAGTTAACACATTTATTGTCCCATATGGGCTGGATATCCAAAGAATAGCTCACCGTGTCAGGAAGTTCCGGTATTGGGTACACCACCTTTTCGCAGGATCCAAACAGCAGGATGCCTGTCAGCACCGCTGCAAATAATACATAAAACAATCTTTTCATTTGAGGTGATATTTTAAATTAATATATAGACTTATAAGGTTTTGGGGGACGCGGTAAAATTAATTGAATAGCTTGAGTAAAAGAATTCAATATAGCGAGATTTTAGAATAGTCAGACTGTTTTATATCAGTATTTAAATCGACCTAGATCATTTTTTTTCATATTTTTATCGCGTTGGATAATCGAAAGGATCGATATGATATCGAAGACACAGATAGAAGGTTGTGAAGACTGCAACGAATGCCTGAACCGTGCTCCATATTTCAAGATACTATCTCCGGAAGAACTTGAAATTATGAATAAGGATCGCTATTCCGTCAGGTATAAGGCAGGGGAGATGATCCTGAAGCAGGGAACATCTGCCACACATGTATTGTCGCTTATCGATGGGATCGTAAAAATATACATAGAGGGCATGGGAGACAGGAACCTGCTCTTAAACCTCCAGAAGCCATGGGCTCTGATGGGTGGTCCTGGTTTACATACCGACCGAAAGATCCATTATTCCGTTTCTGCCCTGACCGATGTATCCATTTGTTTCATCGTCCTGGATAATTTCAACAAGGTCATGACCATGAATTGCCGGTTTGCCAACCAGTTGATCGGGCATGTCAGCAACCATTCGGTCATTATGTTTGATAAGATGATCAGCCTTACCCAGAAGCAGATGCATGGACGGATGGCAGATGGACTGCTCTATCTCTCAAAAGCCTTCTTTAAGAGCGATAGCTTTAAATTGTACCTGTCGCGCCAGGAGATTGCCGACCTGACTGCCATGTCAAAAGACAGTGCCATACGGATCTTAAAGGATTTCGAGCGTGATGGTATCATCTCCTTGCAAGGAAACCAATTGTCCATCCTGGAT
>DAOUVF010000168.1 GCA_030667765.1 Bacteroides sp. | reverse complement strand
GGTTTACTTTTCAGATGGATAATGCCGGACTAACCCATGGCCAGCTCATGCAAGCTATAGAGATGATTGGTAAAGAGGTATCGCCAATAGTAAATGCATGAAAGGTTATATGAATTCAAATAGAAATTGCTTCAATGGAATAGTATGTGTGTCACCTATAGATTGGCCTTGACCAACCTGGCTACCCAGCCGCCTCCCGGTGCCAGCTTGATATTCAGGGAATCGCCTTTTGTTATGGTATGTGATCTTTTCAGGTAGTCTATGGCACGTGTGTCAGCGTTTATGCCATCTTCAATAAATTCCATGTGGTATTCACCCTCTTCAAGAAAATCAAAAATGATTACAAATTCCTTTGGATCCCAGTTGGTTATTGCCCCCAGATACCAATCGTCCCCATTCTTCCTTGCCAATACCGTATGTTCCCCGATTTTAGCATGAAGTACTTTCAGGTCGTCCCATTCAACCGGGATTTTGGAAATAAACTCTGTACATTCCTTTTCATTATAATAATCGGATGGAGAGTCGGGCAACATTTGCATCGGGCTTTCCATGATTACAAACAGGGCCATTGAATGAGCCCGGGTTCCCTGCCCCATTGGCATGTCACCTACAGGCCTGAAATTCTTCTTTTGAGCGTTATGAGTAGTGAAAGGAATATAGTCTGCCGGTCCGGCTACATTCCGAATATATGGTAACAGATTATGATGTTCAGGTGTATCGTATTCGGTCCAGCCATTATACTCAAATTCAATCAGGGCTTCCCGTGTTAATACATTCGGGTAAATACGCCTTAATCCGGCAGGTTTGTAGGCTCCGTGGAAATCAATAACCATTTTACGTTTGGCAGCTTCCTGTGCAACATGGTGGTAAAATCTTACCATTTCCTGATCGTCCCGGTTCATAAAATCAAATTTAATCCCACTTATTCCCCACTTTTCAAATTGGTCCCAGGCCCTATGCTCCTGTTCATGAAAAGTGTTCCAGATTACCCAAAGCATTATTTTCACATTTTTCTCCTTTGCATAAGCAAGGACTTCTTCCATGTCCAGGCCGGGATTAATGGCAAAGAGGTCCTCCTGTTTCGACCATCCATCGTCAAACAGGAAGTATTCGAATCCAAATTCTGCAGCAAAATCGATAAAATACCTGGCTGTTTCAGTATTGACCCCGGATTTAAAATCCGTACCATAAATATTACGCCTTCCCCACCAGTCGAAGGTTACAACACCCGGTTTTATCCAGGACAGATCTTCAATCTGAGAGGGTTTTGCCAGCTGATATACCAGGGTGTTGGAAATCAATCCTGCATCACTTTCCGAGATTGCAAAGACCCGCCATGGAAAGGTTCTGGTTCCGGTCGTTTTGGCTATATAGTTTTCATGGGTTTTTACCTGTCCATGTTGATATGGGCTTCCTTCATATTTTAAGGCTGCGGGGTAACCTGCATGCGTTGATTTTAATGAAAAACCACCTGTGCTTTTGAGCCATAATCCGGGGTAATCCTCAAGATCTGATTCCAATAGCAAGACATTTACACCATTCGGTTTCTTAACCAAAGCCGGAAGGCAACAATATCCATCAATAGTAATATCATTGATTGCTTTAAACTGGTAAGGGGTTTCATAGCTTGAGTTAAATGTGGCTGATTTCTGAAAACAGAGGGAGTCCTGATCCTCAAATTGAAAGGAGATGTTTTCCCGGGTTACCACCATGCTGTCGGAGAAAAATGTCTGGAACCGGTAAGCAATTCCTTCATTAAATACCCGGATAATAAATGCATAATTGCCTCTGAATCTGAGGGTTAGCTCATTGAATTCTTCATTTATCTCACTGTACTTTTCTTTAATTGGAGGATAGAGCCTCCGGCTTATGGAATTAGTTTCTGCTTTCTTAATCTTCTTAATACCGGAGGTAAAATCTTCTCCTTCAATTTCAAGTGTGATGTCTTCCAGTTTAAAAAGTTCACTTGATTGGAAATGAGCAATTATCCCGATTTTCGAATCCAAAGTTATCACTACTTCAATATTCTTATCAGGAGAGAAGAGAGTGAACTCCTTTCCAAAAGAGATGTTGGTCAGAAAGATGTAAATAATTGGTAATAAAAGATGTTTCATGATATTATCGAATAGAGGAGCTCTAAAATAATGAAATTCCCCCAATAAACCGGACGGCAAGGTAAGCTACAAAAAAGTATGATCGGGAGTTCGAACAATAGTGAGTTTGCGAGAATAAATTATGTTTTTTTAAAAAAGCAATGTAGCTTTACTCTGCGTTCATATTATTGAGGTATGTCCAACATGGATTTTCCTCATGATATTAAACGAATCATATAATAACGTTGGAACGAAAAGAGATAGTACGCCGGGCCATTGAATTTAATAAGCCTCCCAGACTGCCATTTTTTCTCGGTAGTGCCTGGACTAAAAAACTTGCAACCCAGTTTGACGATTTTCCCAATGATTTTTGTGATAGCTGGGAGATGGACAGGCAGGAAGCCGGCTGGTTTTTTGATAATGCTGCACCCGACGACTGGGGCTGCCAGTGGAAGACAACCACCTCAAAGAATATGGGACAGGTTGTTTCCCATCCTCTGGAAGACTGGAATAAGCTGGATTCATACACACCTCCGGATCCGAAGAATCCTTTCTACTTTAAACGCATTGATGAGGGCATCAAGGATGCCGGCGATCGCTATACCATCATCACCTCGCACTTCAACCTGATCGAGAGGCTTGAGATGCTCAGGGGATTTGCGAACACACTTGTGGACTTCTATATGGAACCCGGGAAGATCAATAAGGTTCTTGATATGATCCTTGAGTACAAGGTTGAACATATCCGTGAGGCCGGCCGCCGGTTCGGTGACCGTGTGAACGGCATTTTCCTTACAGATGACTGGGGGACACAGGAGAACACCTATATTTCGCAAGACCTTTTCAGGGAATTTTTCCTGGACAGGTATAAAGAGCTCTACAAGGCAGTCCATGATAATGGCTGGCATGTCATCCAACATAGCTGCGGTAATGTCGTGGACTTTGTACCCCTGTTCATGGAAGCAGGCGTGGATGTGATGAATATGCAACAGCCGAGAGTCTACGGTATTGAGAATGTGGGAGAGAAATTCGCCGGAGAGATATGTTTTTTGACAACGGTAGATATCCAGAACACTTTACCCAAATGCAATCATGAAGAAGTCAGGCAGGAGGCGGTTGAGCTGGTGAAACACTGGTCCCGTCCCAGCGGCGGATTGATTGTCTTTAATTATGGGGACTCTGAAGCGATTGGCACTACTGATGATGTCACGAATACCATGTTTGAGGCGTTTTACGATCTCAAGGATTACTGGCAGGGGAAGAAGCCTCCCGGACTTAATAGCACAACGCGTTAGATTTAAATAATTATATTGCAAATAATCTGTGTTGTACCAAATACTAACCAATAACAAAAGCCATGATTAAGTACAAGATCCTCTCATTTGTTTTATTGCTCTTTCTGGTATCATGCACTTCCCAGAAGAAGAAATCCGGTGAAGATGCCGGCGATGCCACTATTGTTAAAAAATTCGAACTGGTTGAAGTCTGGAAGACCGACACCCTGTTCAGGGTGCCTGAATGTGTCATATATGACAAGGATAATGATGTGGTCTACGTGTCAAACATGAATGATAACCCACGTGAAAAGGATGGGAACGGTTTCATCTCCAGGCTCAGCACCTCGGGTGAGATACTGGACCTGGAATGGGTGGCAGATATGAGCTCACCCAAAGGTTTGGGTATTTACGAGGGGAAACTCTATGTGAGTGATGTTGATGAAGTTATCGTCATTGATATTTCAAAAGGAGAGATCGCGGAAAGGATAGTCATTGAAGGGGCCAAAATGATCAATGATATCAGCATTGATTCCCAGGGGAATCTGTATGTATCCGATTCTGATAATAACAATATCTTCCTCATATCCAACGGGATGGTGAGAAATTGGCTTTCCGAGGGACTGAATGCGCCCAATGGTGTCCTGGTGGATGGGGAAAGGCTGCTGCTTGCATCGATGGGCAGTGAGGATTTCGCCGCCATTGATCTGGCGACAAAGGAACTCACTGTACTTACAGAAGCCATAAGTAAAGGTGACGGGATTGCCAGGGTGAATATCCCCGGACATTTCCTGGTCACTGACTGGTTTGGACAGGTCTTCATGATCTATCCCGATGGAAGTAAAGTCATCCTCCTCGATACAAGGGAAGCAGAAATAGGGGCTGCAGACATTGATTTCATCCCGGAAAAAAACCTCCTGCTGGTCCCCACATTTGCGAAACACCATGTCGTGGCTTATAAGCTTGTAGAGAAAGAGGATTGAGATTACCGGGCGAGACTAATCACCGGAAGTGATCTCGCCAAGCAGGACTTCCCAAACCAGCAGGGAATTCTCACCAAAATCCTTATAATCCATTTGCAGGATGATCCCGATTGTCTTGTGGGAATGGCTGAGAATGGAAGTGTCAGCCAGACTTATGCCCAGGATCTTTTCAACATAACTCACGCTTCCAGTATACCGGGTATCTGTCTCTCTTTGTAGGGGATCAATGATGTCGACCGAATCAATCATGATCTGGTAGGAGCTGGAGGGGCCGGTAAAGCTTTTTGGGATTAATGCAGCCTCCGAATATTCTTTGGTGTTGAAAAAACTGAAAATATTCTGCCGGGCCTGCTGGCGGAATGATGCTGCATATCCCTCACTGTATATGATCCCAAGGTAATCTGCGTAATCCATAAGCTTTTCGACTGCTTTGAATTCAAATGCTTCCAGATTCTCGGCTGACAGGGATTCAGAAGAAAAATCATCACTAACCGATTCTAACCTGAAAATGTGATCACTTCTGGCATCAACAGTGGAGATCTCATCCTCGCATGTAGGAGCGGCCATTACCAGAAAACAAACAGCCAGCAGGATACTATATTTAAACAGCCTATTCATTTTGAACCGTTATCTGCCTGAACCACATTGCAGAGATCTGTTCCTCTGAAAAAGTCGTTTCTATGATCTCAAGGTTTTTTAGTCCCGCGCTTGGCATGGTGATCTTATTAATAAACTCCCATTTGTTATATACTTCCATTCCCAGGGTTTCATCCATAAACAGCTGGTATATCATGGCATTGTCTGAGATCATTTTATCCAGCTGGGACCGCCTTGCTTCCCAGTCCACCACCCTTGCATTTGACATATAATGGATCATCAGGGCATAATCATTGGTCTTCAGGCTGATCATTTCATGGCGTTTGTCCCTTTGTAAAACCCGCCTGATGGTATCACTCCTGTAATAGGGAGCTTTCACAATAAACCTTATTACAGGCTTGCTTGTCTGGATACTGAAACATCCATTTGGGTCACATGCCAAATATTCCGGTGTTTCATTACGCTTCAGCAATATAATGTCGATCGATCCATCCGTTACAGGTTTTTTTGTGAGCTGGTTATTGAAACAGAACTGGTATTCCCTGAAAGAGCCAAACCTGATGATAGCGAATACTATTCCAAAAGCCACTAACAGGAAGACCGGTACCATGTAGAAAAACCTGTTTGACTCCTCAGCTGAAATACCCTTGCGACCCTTTCTCCTGTGACCATTCCCCTGTTGTTGAAACCTGAAATCGTTCCAGTCCATATACCCCGCATATTTGCTGAGAAAATTCAGGATATCTATGCGGGGCAGCTTACCGGTATCAGATTTCATGTGCAGGTAGAACCACTTTTCGCTGATGTGTTCCTTCACATGCGTTCTGAGTTCCTCCTGAAAATCGATGATCTCCTGGCCCTTCCATTCCTCGATCCTGTCAGGAATGCCCGGATAGACCTTTTTCATGGTTTCAGCAATCTTCCGTTTCAGCAGCTTAAAATTCCGTATGTCTTTACTGGTATGCAAATTAAGGATTCAACCTGGAGCTTGTTTGTATAATACTTGTAAAACAAGTTACAAAACTTTTACAAGGATTTTTCAATCCGGCCTGGCAGCCTCTGCATAGCTTTGTTCTGTGATGAATAGACAGGCTCCCGCAAACCCAAGATAAGGAATTCTCAGGAATCTTTCGGGAAATGCCTGTTTCACTGGATAAATAAATTATTAATCCCTAAATTTATTGAGATGGAAACCACGAAACCTCAAAAACCAAAGAGTGCACTACCAAACTTCGGCAGCATCCTGAATCAGCTGCTTGCCTTTATTTTTGTCCTCCCACTCCTGGGATTATTTGACCTGTCTGCCCAGTTTGCAGAAGAATCTGTACAGGCGGCCTATGATCTGAGGATGAACGGAGAAATCTGGTATGCCAGGGCTATGTTGAATAAACTGAATGATCAGGGGCAAAAAGATGGCTTTGCACATTATGAGATTGCCAGGCTAAAAATGGCCCAGATACAAGGGGGTGTAAATATCCAGATGAATGAGATTATTAATTCGGCCAGACAAGCTGTGAAGTCGGATTCCGGGAATATAGCATTCGCATTTCTGGAAGCTTCCACCAGGTTCAGCAAAGCATATATGTCGATCATGAAGGAAGCAGAATCCGCAAAAATGAATGTCGATGAGGCCGTTACCTGCTTTGAACGGGTCCTGGAATTGAAACCGGATTATCATGAAGCAAGGATGCAGCTGGTAGAGATCTATCATGCACTGCCTGAAGATATGGGGGGAGAAAAGCAGAAGGCTGCTGCCCATGCCCGGCATTTGAAAGAAATGGACTGGTTTTTTGGTGTCCAGGCGGGGGAG
>DAOUVF010000226.1 GCA_030667765.1 Bacteroides sp. | reverse complement strand
CACCGGCTTTAAAATGCAAATGCACGTTTCCATTTTTCCATTGAATCTCACTATTATTTAAAGGTTTAACCAGATGGGCAGGATGCCTGGCTGGATCAAATAACATCTGCTGCTCGGCCAGTTTTTCAGAACATGCGACAGTAAGGATGATCAGCAACAGCATAAATACCATCAGATGTGATTGCTTGCTTTTCATCATTGTCGTTTCATGGCATGTGATCTGGCATATTCCGAAGGCGGGACCCCGAACTGGATCCTGAAGCATTTGGTGAAGTAAGCAGTAGAACTGAATCCCACAGCATAAGAGATCTCCTCTATTGAGAGCTGGCTCTTTTCCAGCAGGGAGACTGCTCTCTTCAATCTGATGGTACGGATGAATTCACTGGTTGACTGTGCTGTAAGGGCCTTGATTTTCCGGTGCATCCGGCTTCGGCTCATCCCTATTTCCCTGATGAATGAATCCACTGAAAAATCCGTATCAGACATATGTTCTTCTACAATCCCAATAGCCTTTTGAAGGAAATCTGCATCTATCGGTGTAATGGTAATTTCACTGGGCTGTAGCACCAGCTCCTTGCTGAATTTTTTCCGGAGATTTTTCCTGTTCTCAATGATATTACTGATCTGCACTTCTATCAGTTTGATGGTAAAAGGTTTGGTAATATAGGCATCCGCACCCGTATCCAGGCCTTCTATTTCACTCTCTATCCCGGCTTTGGCCGTGAGCAGGATGATGGGAATATGGCTGGTTTTAATATTCGTTTTTAATTTCCTGCAGAGCTCGATGCCATCCATTACCGGCATCATGATATCACTTATGACCAGGTCTGGATTGTTTTTCAGAGCCATTGTGAATCCTTCCTTCCCGTTTTCAGCTTCGATCACGATATAATCTGCACTGAAATTAGTCTTGATAAAATCCCTTAATTCCCTGTCATCATCCACGATTAAAAGAACGGGCCGATCGCCATGGTCCAGCTGGGGTTGCCTGGGATCGTACTTGTCAATATATTCCCGTTCATCTGTAAGGGCAAATTGCTTTAATGAGGTGGGCCGGACAGCAGTGGTACCGGTGTCTTCAACTATCTCGTCAGCTGATAGATGTCCTTTCCCCATCGGAAGGAGGACCTTTAAGCGGGTCCCTTTGCCCAGACTGCTCCTGACCTTAATCTTACCGGAATGCAATTCCGTTAATTCCTTTGAAAGCGAGAGCCCGATGCCTGAACCGGTCTGCACGAAGCTGTCCGGGTGTTCAACCCGGTAATACCTTTCAAAGATATGTTCCATGTCATCCTCCGATATACCGATACCGTTATCTTCAATGCTTATCTCAACATACTCTTCCGGCATATCAGGATGCCTGGTATCTGTCTTGGCTACCTGTTCCGGTCGTGCTGTTGATACACTGACGGAGATCCTGCCTTTATCGGCTGTAAACTTAAATGCATTGGAAAGCAGGTTATAGATGATTTTATCTACTTTGTTTTCATCAAACCAGATCTCGCATGTTTTGAAATCGGAATGAAAATCCAGGGAAATGGATCGCTGGCATGCAATTTCTTCAAATGAATCAATGAGCTCACGCAGGAATTTAACGATATCCTTTTTGGCTGTTCTCAGTTTTATCTTGTTGGTCTCAATCCGTCTGAATTCGATCACCTGGTCTACGAGCCGGAAAAGGCGATCGGAATTCCTGCGAATGGTGGTTATCTGCCTGGAAAATCTCCTGTCGCCCTCAAGGTCCTTGATGATGCTTTGTAACGGTCCAAGGATGAGTGTCAACGGTGTTCTGAATTCATGAGAAATATTGGTGAAAAAACGCAGTTTCATCTGGTACATTTCCTCTGTCTTCTCCCTCTCCAGGTGTTCCATTTTCGCTTCATGTATCAACTGGGCCCTCACCAGGATAAATTTCCGGAATGCTATCAGTAGGATGATAAAGACAAAAACATAAATTAAGATTGCCCACCAGGTCTCCCACCAGGGGGAGAGGATGGTAATACCCAGGGATGCGGGAATCTCGTTCCATATCCTGTCGCTGTTTGAAGCTTTTACATTAAAGATATAAGTGCCTGGATTCAGGTTGGTATAACGCACGGATCGTTCATGGGCAGTAACCTGGGTCCATTCCTCGTCAAATCCTTCGAGTTTATAAGCGTATAGGACTTCCTGTGGATTGACATTGTCCATGGCGGCAAATTCCAGGGAAAAAATGGGTTCCTTGTGGCTGAGTGTAATTTCGTCCGTATAACTGATTGTCTTCTCGAGGATTTTTCGGCCACGGAATTCATCACCTATCTGAACATCCTCATTGTTTATTATCAATTTGGTAATGAATACTTTTGGGAGGTCATCGTTGTCAATAATATCCTCGGGGAAGAATGCGTTCAAGCCGTTCACCCCTCCAAAGAAGAGCTGACCGTCATTTGCCCTGTATGAAGCATCCCACATGAAGGAATTTGACTGAAGGCCATCGCTCATGTAGTAATTACTGAATCGTTCGGTTACCGGATCAAATTTCCCCAAGCCACGATTGGTACTGATCCAGATATTTCCCTGCCTGTCAGATGTCAGTCCATATACGGAATTATCAGGGGCACCTGCAGATTTGTCATATTTAGTAAATGAGAGTCCATTTTCATTCTCAGCCACTTTAATAAGTCCGTCTAAAAAAGAACCAAGCCAGATCGTTCCGTCGTCACTCTGGTGGATGGTTATGAATTTATTATCGATAGGGGAGGCATGCTGATCCTGCAGCATGTCATACCTTTCCAGGACATCTTTTTGTTCTTCGGAAGAAAGTATGGGATCAGCATTGATCGTTAACCTGCACACACCCGAGTTCCAGGTTGCCAGCCAGAAATGATTTGGGGGCTCAAAGATTACAGACTGGATATTCAGATCTCTAATTTCCGGCAGCTGATTTTCAAGTCCTCCGTAATGCCTGAATTCCTCTCCGTCAAATATGAAAAATCCATGCTGTGTGCTGATCCATATACTTCCGGCTGGGTCCTCTGTGAACTCATGTATCTCAAGATCCGGTTGTAAATCAACTACGGTAAAACGGAGCTGCGGTGAGTTGTAAATGTAATCTGCATAGCAAATTCCCCTGTTGTAAGATCCTATCCAGAGCCGTTCATTTTGATCTACGTGTATAGACGTAACATAATCGGAAACAATGGAACCAGGATCTTTAGGATCATGTCTGTAATGTATTGTTTTATTGGTCTGGAGATCGATTCTGTTCAATCCATTGTCATAGGTGCCGACCCAGAGGTGCTGATTGTGGTCCAAATACACAGACCGTATGGTATTTCCGCTCAAACTGTTCGGATCTCCCGGCACTTTTCTGTATACATTAAAATTCTTAAGGTTTATATTGACTTTTGAAACCCCCTGGTTGAGATAGGAGATCCATAACACCCCGCTCTCATTGCCGTAAATCCCTGAAATAGTGGCACTTATGGGACTGTTTTCATTATCAGGCTCATGTGCCAGCACATTGAGCTTTCGCTGCTCTTTGTCAAGATTGACGAGGCGATCTCTGATGCTGAACCAGATATTTCCCTTATAATCTTCATAGAAATTATTAACAGGTACACCTGCTGAGATATCATTAATGACTCCCGAGTATTTTTCTTGCTCCAGGTAATCTTGAAGGGTTATCATTTTATTTAAACCCTTCCTGTAGATCAGTGCACCCGAACCAGTCCCCAACCAAATATTCTTTTCGTTGTCAAGGATGATGGAATTTACCGGTCCGGAGTCATAGTAGCTTAGCTTGCTGGATTTCAGGTCATACTTTTTGAGTTGATTCCCGGCTATCCAGAGGGCAGGTTCGGATTCGTCAAATACCAACTGTCCCGATAGATCGCCATGATAAGATTCAAAGCTGAAATCCCTTAAATCAATCCTGTTCAGACCTTCCATGGTATTGACCCATACGAATCCGTCAGCATCCTGTGTGATCACCTTCAGGGCCCTTAGAATGCTATTACTTGCAAGGGAATGCCGGTTTCCGGGATCATGACGGAAGTTTTGGAAGGCACCCAGCTCTTTGGTGAATACATTCAATCCGTTGGCTGAGGTGCCTATCCACAAATTAGCTGAATCGTCTTCAAATATGGTGGATATAAAATTGTCAGAGATAGAGGATGGATTTGCCGGATCATAAGTGTAGGTTTTAAATTCATATCCGTCAAACCTTTGCAATCCGGCATAGGTCCCCAGCCATACAAAACCATCCATGTCGATGTGGATATACTCCACATTGTTCATGATCAGACCGTTCTGGGTATTGAAATGGTTAAATAGGGTGCCTGTCTGCTGGGCCTTCGGTAGCAGTGGCAAGAAGATAAGTACGAGCAGGCTGCAAAGGCAGCGACTGTATTTCCGGGAAATACGTGCCATAATGATTGTCTCCGAAAAGTATTAGTCTTTCAGGCATTGGTTTTCCTGAGAGTAAATTTACCGTAAGTAAAGGAACCATCCAAATGTCTCGTCCGTCCAGCGTTAAGATCATTAATCAGCTAGATTTCAGTGTATTTGAAACAAATATTGAAAAACCCCAGTATAATGTAAAATCTGTCTGGTTAGACAGGCAGAGGTTTATGCTTTGTTCAGGTAATTGGTGCCAACGGGTAAATTATTGATATAAGGAAGATCATATTGCAGTAGCTCACTAATAATATCACAAGAAATCTTTATAAGAACAGAATCAAACCAATCTCATGAAAAAATTAACTGTATTACTTTTTAGCATCTTATCATTTATGTGTAATGCACAATATGATATCTCAATTACCGGAGAGGATACTCTCTGTATTGGTCAGAGTTCCCAATATTCGGTTGAAGTTGAAACCTCATCAAACCAGTATCTCTTTCGTGATACAACAGGATTATCATCCGGAGGTAATGGGTATTTTGCGCTAAATGCCGGATATGATTGGCTGGATATTACCAATACCTTCACATACGATTTATGGGTTAAGCCAACAAGAACTATTAACATGTTTGGTGAGAGCAATGTTTGTGCCGGTGGTGTCAGTGTACCATTGGCAAATTCAAATCAGAATTGGGCACTGGTTCCTGTTGGTTTAGCCGGGGGTGATATGAGTGTGGGTCTGACAATTGGAACAAATGGATTAATGGTTGGAGAACACTCCGGGAATATTCTGGTATCAAGATTAAGTTATACTGTTTCCATTACGGATTGGGTTCACGTTGCCATTGTCTATCGCACGGACAGTATCTTTTTATACCTGGATGGTAATTTGGTTAGAAGCAGACCCACACATTGCTCTGCTAATGAGAAATGTATCACATCTGGAATAACAGGCTATTATTACGGTCCAGATTTTAAAGGGAATGTTGACGAATTTAGATTATGTGACATTGCCCTATCACATGAGCAAATTCAGGAAGTAAAGGATAAAAAAATTAAGAATAAGCATGCTGGCTT
>DAOUVF010000042.1 GCA_030667765.1 Bacteroides sp. | reverse complement strand
TCTTAATTTGCCGGATCTCGGCCGAAACATAATCGAGCTCATTATTAAGGAATTTCCCGGCCGATATTACAATATCTATTTCATTGGCACCTGCTTCAACCGCCATCCTGCTTTCTATTTCCTTTACTTCAGGAAAGGTCTGGGAAGAAGGGAAACCTGCTGCCACAGAAGCAATGTTTACTTGTTTCACAAAAAGGTTCTCATGTACAACCGGAACCAGTAAAGGGTATACACAAATGGCTCCCACCAGGGGGTAACCAGGAAATTGACCAGGGAAATCATTCATTTTTTCACACATCATCTTTACCTTTGATGCGGTATCATCTGTATTCAGGGTGGTCAGGTCGACAAGGCTGAAAATAAGTTTAAGGGATACTGGATCTTTTTCAATCAGGGTCTGCGACCTGATATCATCAAGAGAGGGTTCATTTTGTGGCAGGTATTCGTAAGAACTCATAATGTTTGGTTTATATTTGTCTTGCCGAAAGCAAATGTAAGCTTTTTAAAAAACACAAGATTGCCCTCAGCCCTATGCTCAGTAAATTTCAGATGGTTTCATCCTTTCGTTTGCTTGTTCCACTCATTTTATTAATTGGCATAAAAGTATCAGGCCAGAAAAATATGCAGATATCTTATGCTGCCACCCCTCCACAGATTGATGGCCTTTTTTCTCCGGGTGAATGGGATGCATTTCAGCCTGCTTCCGGATTTATACAGATGGAACCTGACAAGGGACAGGATGCTACCGAAATCACACAGGTATATACCAGTTTTGACAGCAGTAACATTTACGTGGCATTCTCATGTACCCAGGGAAGCAGCAATCCTATCATGGCTAATATACAGACAAGGGACCGGGTAACAGGCGGAGATGATGCTGTTATCCTGATACTGGACACTTATGGTGACAAAAGGAGTGCCTATGGATTTACAGTAAATCCCCTGGGCACACAGACCGATTATAAGATCACCGATGACGGGCGGAATATCAATCACGAATGGGATACGGAGTGGGAGGCTGCAGCAGGCCGGTCGGACGCCGGATGGGTTTGCGAGATGGCAATTCCCTTTGGGAGTATCAAGTACCGGGCTTCTGATGAAGTTTGGGGGATAAACTTCGGAAGGATACTGATCAGCAATCTGGAAACTTCCTGGTGGTCAGGGGAAATGGCTGATAATTTCAGGATATCCCAGGGTGGTTCCCTGAGTGGTATGCAGGTTCCAGCCAAACCTAAGAGGCTGATGCTATTTCCCTATGTTTCGCTGAGGTATGAAAACAGCGATATCACCGGACAATACAATAAATTAAAACCTGATGCGGGAGGGGACATACTGGTGAACCTTTCATCCAATTTCAGCCTGAATGCAACGATTAATCCGGACTTTGCTTCAGTGGAAGGAGACCTGGTAAAAATCGACCTGAGCGGCTGGGAAGTTAACTTCCCGGATAAAAGACTGTTTTTCCAGGAAGGGAACGAGATGTTTGCCATGCGGTACCGGCCATTTTATTCACGGAGGATTGGAGACATAAATTATGGTCTAAAGTTCACAGGTAAAGCGGGTGGATATGCCATGAATATCCTGAATGTTATGAGTACGGAAAATACGGAAAGGGGACTTCCTGCAGCCTTCTATACAGTTGCACGGGTCAAGAAAGATATTTTTAAGTCTTCTACCATTGGAGCGATCCTGGTGGACAAGTCTGATTTCGATACCACATATACTCGTTCATTCGGATTGGACTGGATCCTGAATCCGGGGGAGCGATGGAAGATCTCCGGGCAGTTACTGGGAAGCTATCCCGGAGACTTACTCAAGCATAGCGGGGGATTCCTCCGGGTAGCCCATGAATCTAATAAACATCATGTTCACCTGCGCTATACCCTGCTGGGGGAAAATCTTGCAGACAATATTAACCAGACCGGGTTCCTGAGGGATGATGACCGGCATGAGCTGGATGCCGACCTGAGTTATACCTTCTGGTTTAATGAATCTTTTATGCGATATATACGGATTTTCTTCGGGAACAAGGTTTTCTGGGGTATTGACGGCAAACTGAGGGGATATAATTTCAGGGATAACATCCGCTTTTACCTGGTCAATAATTTCAGTTACAGGTTCTACTTTGATTATAGTTACCAGATTCGAAGAAGCAGTGATGCCTCCGGCCAACCGACGGATCTTCATTTCTACAATTATTTTTTGGAAAATGAGCTGGGATATAATACTGATGCATCTTCCAATGCCTCACTTTCCTTTACAACGGGGAGGAACTTCAACAGAAATATGAAGATCCTGCGGGGGGGAGTGGCACTGCAAGCCCTGGACGGGCTGACGGTAAAATACAATATTTCATGGTTGGATTTTAAACCCGACACGCTCTCAATTCCGGGCATCCGGCTGGAGCACAGCACCCTGCTGAATATTTTAACCCTGGATTATTATTTCACAAATGATCTCTGGATAAGGGTCTTTGGCCAGCATAATTCATATGACAAACGGGTTTACCTTTACGGGCAATTCGGATGGCGGTTCAAGCCACCGTTTGGCGCCCTGTACCTGATATATGCCGGGGATAATTATTTTAATCATTTTGAGAAACGGTATTATGATCACCGGACAATTTTCCTGAAATTAACCTATCCCATAGGATTTTAAATATGAAACACTGCTGTCAGGGGAAAATATGTTACCATCTGGAAAAGGCAACCTGAGGGATCATGGAAATATGTGCTGAATGGAGGGAATGAAGGTTTGTAAGATCATTATTCCCGGTTTTTGGTGTCAATGATAATTGTAACGGGACCATCATTCAGCATATCAACCTGCATATACGCGCCAAACTCTCCCGACTTTACTTCACAGCCGGTATCATGTGACAATTGGTTTATGAATTGTTCATACAATGGTATGGCAGTTTCAGGCCTGGCTGCACGCACATAGGATGGCCTGTTTCCTTTCCTGGTACTTGCATGCAGGGTGAACTGGCTGATCACCAGGGTTTCACCCTCAACCTCGGTGAGGGATAGATTCATGATCCCTTTCTGGTCACGGAAAATCCTCAGCCTGGAAATCTTTCCACTGAGCCACTCAAGGTCTTCTTTGCTGTCTGCTTCCTCAATGCCAAGAAGGATGAGCAAACCATTTTCTATACGGGCTTTCTCCTGTCTGTCAATACTGACAGAAGCATAGCTGACCCGTTGAATGACAGCCCTCATACAGTTTTATTTGAAAACCGAGTCATCAATTCCGGCGTTGAGCTTAACACTCTCAACTATTCCGGAGATTTGCTGGGGACCGATAATCAGGTCTAATTTATGGGGAAATAAAATACCATCCACCTCCTTGTAATCAGATAAATTTGTTATCTGGACCATGCTGCCGTCAGGAGTTTCCTCTACTTTATCCTCTCTTAATTTCAGCCAGGATTCAGTATCGTAATAATCATAACCTGTTCCGCTGCCCGGATGAAAAACCTCAATCATATAGGTATCTTTTCCGTCAACTATCTCAATGCTTTTTAAATGGAGTGTATAACCAAGTTCATCGTATTTCAACTCGGGCATAAATTGGGATTGTGCCTGAAGATTTTCCAGTTGTTTTCCTTCCAGTACCTGCTCGCCCTGCATGCCGCTGTTCTTGCCAACTGTTCCGTCAAACCTGGTGTCTGACAGGACATTGCCCCCCATGCTCATGCTCATTCTGAATTTGTCAGGTGCTTTCTGGTACATTATTGCATCAATGGACATCCCCTGCATATTCATTTTCATATTGATCTCCACATCTTCAAGGGCTTCGAGTTTCTCTCTGCCACCGATGGCATCAAGGTAATTTTCAACAACCGTTTCAACGGTTAATCCAGGGGGCAATGCTTTTTTCAGACTGGCAGGATCTAGATAATTTCCTTCTACGTCATAATAATTGACGGTTTGATCGGGACTGAGTGCTAGCAGGTTTTCTGCAATATCATCGGCCTTACCGACAACGAAAACATGGCAGTTTTCAGGCTTGATATATTTACGGGCCATCTCACTGATATCCTCAGGTGTGACTGCGGCAAGGGATTTGAGATAATTGCCATAATAATCTGCCGGGAGCCCATACCTGGCAATATTCAGGGCAAACCTTGCAACCGTGGATGGTTGTTCGAGTGCCAGGGCAAAAGTTCCTGTCAGATAATTTTTAACCTTTTCAAGTTCTTCAAGGGGCACGGGTTCAGTTCGGATCCGTTCCATTTCGTAGAGGATCTGGGTTACGGCACTATCCGTTACTTCATTCCTGACATCTGCACCAGCATTAAAACTGCCGATGTATTTATCCTGGCCAAGTGAGGAATAAGCTCCATAAGTATAGCCATGATCTTCCCGCAGATTCTGAAATAACCTGTTATTGCTTCCCCCGAGCAGGACATTCATGACACGGGCCTTGATATAATCATCCGTTCCCAGGGTGTATTTTACAGGATATCCAACAGCGATAACAGATTGCACGGCGACCGGCCTATCCACGATGGAAACCTGCCGGGATGCTGGCGCTTCTGGTGTGGGATACTGTTTTGAAGGAACTTCTCCCGGCGCCCATCCGGCGAAATATTTTTTAGTCAGTTTTTTTGCTTCCTTTAGATTCAAATCACCAACTATTGCCAGGTAGGCAATATTGGGTTTGAAATACGTACCATAATAATCCTCACACATTTTCACGGTGACCAAATTTACCGTGGCTTCCGTAGTGACTTCTCCATAGGGATGATCCTTCCCGTAAAAAAGTGCATCTGATACTGTCTCCGAGATGGATGCGGGATCATTTTTATTGTAGGCAAGTGCGGAGATGGTTTGTTTTCTCACCTTATCAAGTTCATCCTGGTTAAAAACAGGATTTAAAAGGATGTCAGACATGATCTCCAGAAGCTTTGCATTATGTTTTTTCAATGCTGAGCCAGAAAGTGAGCTGGAGGAAGTGTTCACACTTGCGCCTATAAAATCAATTTCTTCATCAATCTGATCCTTGGAACGGGTAGTTGTTGCTGTTCCAAGTAATTGTCCGGCAATGCTCGTGTATCCCAGGCTGTCCCCTTCGGAGAAAGGTATGATATCAAGGAGCAGGGAATAAGAGACTCGGGGGATCTTATGGTTCTCAACCAGGAATACCTTTAGGCCGTTTTTCAACTCGAAAGTTTTATAATCACTTATGCGTATCTCGGGGGCCGGACCGGGTTCCGGAGCCCGGGTACGGTCGATCTGGGACTTCAGAACATTTGGGAATAGCAGGAGAACGAGGACTGTGTATGCTAGATATTTCATGATAAATTTATGCTTATGGTTTATTGTTCTTTCGGTAAATAATAAAGGACCACCCTGTTTTCTGGCACCAGGTACTTTCTGGCTACATCAATAATATTTTCAGGGGTGACAGCCAGGTATTTTTCAATCTCCGTATTGATCAGGTTGGCATCCCCGAAAAAGGTATAATAATTGGCCAGGCTTTCAGAAATACCTGCCATGGTAGTGTTGCGGCTGATGAAATCATTCTCAGTCTGGTTCTGCAGTTTCTGGAATTCCCGCTCCGTCAGGCCTGATTCAATTATCTTGGTAATCTCCTCTTCAACTGCAGCCTCCAGGTCTTCCAGTTTCACTTCAGTATTGGCTATTCCATAGATTATAAAAACGCCTGCATCTTCAAGTGCCAGTGGTATGGCACCTGATTCAAGTGCCAGTTGTTTATTATCCACCAGGGCCTTGTATAAACGTGAGCTTTGACCACCGGACAATAAGGTCTGAAGCATTTCAAGTGCATAGGAATCGGGATCTCCCATGGCTGGCATCCTGTATGCTGTAAACAGCGCCGGCAGCTGGATGTTATCATATATGGTTTTTCTTGTTTCTTCTGTATGAGGTGGTTCTATAATATCCGGCCGGTAGATTTTATGACTTCCCTTTGGAATGTCACCAAAATAATCCTCGACAAGCTTTCTTGTGTCATCATACTCTATATCACCTGAGATTACCAGCACCCCGTTTTCGGGGACATAAAAATGATTGTGGAATTCAATAAACTCGTGCAGTTTTGCCTGGTCTATGTACTGGATATCGCCTATTGGAACCCAACGATAGGGATGCACCTTAAATGCATTAGTAAATACTTCTTCAAGCAGTGATCCGTATGGCTGGTTATCGAAACGTTGCCGACGTTCTTCTTTGATCACATTCCGTTGGGTTTCTACTCCCACACTATCTATTCTAAGTTGCAGCAACCTGTCAGATTCAAGCCAGAGTCCCAATTCAAGCTGGTTTGATGGAAGGATCTCATAATAAAGGGTCTGATCGAAAGAAGTTCCGGCATTATGGACCCCGCCCGCATTGGTTACATATTCAACAAAATCACCTCTTTCTACATGTTTGGACCCCTCGAACATGAGGTGTTCGAAAAAGTGGGCAAACCCGGTCCGGTCCGATTGCTCATTTTTTGAACCTACATGATAGGTGATGTTTATGGCAGCAATGGGGGTCGAATGATCCTGGTGTAAAATAACATGCAGACCGTTATCCAGGGTGAACTCTTGAAATTCGATCCGGTTAAGCTGAGCATCCGCAATGGTAAAACAGGTAATCAGGGCAAAAAAGCCCAGAAGAATTCTTTTCTTTTTCATAAGAGTATGTTTCTGATTGAATATCAAAAATAACTGAAAATAAGTATCAGTGGTTCACCATGCGGGAGAAAACATAGCAGATCCATGAAAATATTCAGGGAATACGGATATAGTAAGATTATTTTGGGCTTATGAACTTTAAAATACTCTGAAACAACAATTCCTTGTTCAGGGGTTTACTGAGAAAATCATTACAACCCGCTTCGAGGCATTTTTTTCTGTCCTCCTGCATGGCATATGCAGTCTGTGCAATGATTGGGATTTTTTTTGAGGACTTTCGAATTTCCCTTGTTGCATCGTATCCATTCATGCCGGGAATCCTGATGTCCATTAAAATGACATCAACATCCTTGTTGTCATGATAAAGTTTCACAGCATCATCCCCTGTTCCTGCATGGAGGATACGGATGCCGGAAGGCCTGAGGAATTCTTTAAGCATAAATAAGTTAAGGGGCTCATCCTCAACTATCAGAATGGTATTCTTTTTCCAGCTGCCTGTGGGTATTTTGATAATTTGTTTTGTTTTCGGTATTATGTCCGGCTTAACCGGGATTGTTATATATGGGAGGGAAAGGTAAAAGCTGGTCCCAACCTTCTCATTCGATTCAAGCCAGAGTTCCCCGCCCATTAAATGTGCCAGGTTCCTGGAGATGGCAAGTCCCAGGCCTGTCCCACCGTACAACCTGTTATAAGTTTCGTTGATCTGCCGAAACCTTTCAAAAACAGATAACTGTTTTTCTCTGGGGATCCCTATGCCAGAGTCTTTCACATAAAAAGTCAGATATTTGTCTTCATTTATTTCAAAACCAAACCGGATAAATCCTTTTTCTGTAAATTTTATGGCATTATCAAGCAGGTTTGAAAGTATCTGTCTTAATCGGTTGGGGTCAGTTACCAGGTCAACCTGTTCATCAGGCACAAAATACTGAAATTCCAGGTGCTCCTTTTCCTTGATCTGCAATATTTCAAGGAATTGCTGGTACAACTCTGCCATGATGGAATTGGCACGACAAGGAACAGTTTCTATGGTCATATGCCCTGATTCGATCTTGGCAAGATCGATGATGTCATCAATCAGGTTCAGCAGTGTCTTCCCGTTATTGGCAATTATGTTTATAAATTCATTACGTTTTTCCGGAGTCAGGGATTTTTCCTTTAAAAGTTGGGAGAATCCTATGATCCCGTTCATGGGTGTACGGATCTCATGTGACATATTCGCCAGGAATGCAGATTTTAACCTGTCTGATTCTTCTGCTTTTTCCTTGGCTTTGATCAATTCAAGTTCAGCTTTTTTGCGAATAGTAATATCCCTGAACTGGCCTTCAAAGGAGCTGGATTTCGTCCGGCTGTCTGTTATAATTCCACCGACAGCATGCATATACATCTTTTTTCCATTCGCATTGATTATCCTCATTTCCACATCGAATGGCACCCCCTTCTCCATGGTTAGATTGAGGGCTGACAAAAACTCGTCTTTATCTTCAGGGTGGATCAGCGACAAAAAAGTGGATTCGGTAAGAACCAGTTCACCCGGATCATAGCCAAAAAGGCGGTATGCCTGGTCAGACCATTCCAGTTCTTTGGTCTTCTGGTTATATGACCAGCTACCTGAAAGTGAAATCTCCTGTGCCTTGTTTAATTTTTTCTGGGATTGTATTAAATCCGTTGTAGCCTCCTTTAATTCCAGTATGTGTTTCTTCAACACCAGGTTTTTTTCCTGGATTTCTTCTGATTGTTTCTGTATCTTTTGTTCGGCATTCTTACGTTCAGTGATATCTTCATAGGTCCCCAGGATACCGATCACTTCTCCCTCTGTATTCAGCATGGGTAATTTGTTCGTTTCAACCCACATAACCTTACCACCAGGAACTGTTATTGTTTCCCGGTATCTGAGTTTGGGTTTTTTTGATTTCAAAACCTGTTTATCATCCTTTATGTAAAGTTTTGCTGATTCCTTCCATGAAAGTTCGAAATCGGTCTTACCAACGATTTCTGAAGGATCCTTAATACCGGAATCCCGGGCAAACAACTGGTTGCACCCCAGGTATGTAAATTCAATATCCTTCCAGAAGATGCGTTGGGGGATATGATCCAGGATCATCTGGAACATTTTCCCGGGGATCATGGTATTATGCTTGAAAGCATCTATCAGGTAACCCAGGTTATCAAGTGAACCAGTATACTTTAACAAACTGATCTGTTCTTCCAGTTTCTGTATCTTTTCAAGAAGTTCCTTTTTTGATGGATTAAGACTCATTACCTGGTTTATAAATGATTCCTCTTATTTGGTACGGCAATTTTCATGAAATTCAAACTTGACTGCTTTCGGATTCTCAATGGTTTTAAAAAACTGATCAATGTATTTCAGGGTTTTTTTCAATTCCTTTTCGGTCATAAAAGGCACACTGTTGCAGGTCTGGTAAATCTCATCCCTGCGTTGTCTAAATTCATCCAGTGCCGGCTGTAGTTCTGCATCCGGTTTGCAAAAACCTCGGTACAACCTGGTACTTACTGATTCGATAGGCAGGAATTCAGCCGGTACCGCATAGGGCGCGTTGATAATTCCGGACCAGTCAAAGTCATACGGAACTACTATAGGCAGGGGCATTGGATCTTCCTTTAATAGTACTACATTGTGCAATGCCCATACCGACCAGTCAGTGTTCCCGATCATATATTGAAAAACAGTCATCACCGTGGTCTTCTGCCTGTTGGTCTGTTCCTGCTGGACACGTTCAACTTTTAAAATCTCACAACCATTCCTACGTGCCATATGCTGATTTGGTTCTATCAGAAATGCCATTTTTTCAAGTGTATCAATCTTTCCCCTGGTATCGGCATAGGTAAGGTGTACCAGTCTGACACGGAAACTTTGTTCTGTAAAAAGATTGTACAATTTATAGGATAAATATTCTTTAAGTAGATTTTGCTCGTATAGATCTTTTCTTGTCCGGCAATGTGTTACAAGCTTGATTTTATCCTGCCCGGCGAAAATGGTGTTTATTACAGTAGTGCTGGAAAAATTCAAGCGCAGGGGAGGAAAATCACAATTGACCGGATCTTTCCTGAAATGTCCACGCACCCTGACCTTTATTGGCAGAGTAATTTCATTCCCTTCCTGATCGGTATAACTGATTTCTGCCGGATGGCTCTCTTCTTCTTCCCTGTCGCGACAAACTTTCTTAATGTCCATACTGAGGGTAAGGAACAGTGTTTCATCTGACTGGAATAAAGGCATTGGCGGTTCACCCGTATAGGATGAGACATCCTGAGCATGAAGCCGGGAGAAGGAATTGATCGGGCATATCAAAACCAGGAGTAATAGAAATGCCACGTAATTTTTATTGATTGATCTCATCATTTATAATTTTTCTGGAAAGGAAACAACATGGAGATATTAATTGACAAATGAAATCAAGAAAGATGGATGTGATTTATTCCAATTTAATAAAAATTATCGAAACTCATGCCTGTTACCAGATGAATTTAACAGGTACAAGACATCGTTTTCGATCATAATTCCCTGTATTTCAGCCCCATTTGAATAAAAAGGAACATCCATGGCATAAACCCTGGATTGATAGAGCGCGGTGATCTCCCGAACATTTGTATGTCCGATAAAGATCCTGCTTGCCTGAAATGCCGAAAGGATATTATTTAATTCTTTCTCAGGCAAGCGTTTGTATTCATGGTTGTCCTCCAGGTAGCCCCTGTACCAGAAGGGTCCATTTTTACCCATGATGGTTTCCCGGTTTATTTCCCCGCGGGATTCCCTGTTCGGATAGTCCAGAAAAAATCTGACATGGTTATTGATGTCATGCAGCGTCAATCCAACTTCAACAAATTCAGGAGATAAACCAGCATGTACAAATAGATGATCGTTGATCTTGAGAATAGTGTTTTTCGATCTTAGCCATTGTCCAAGGATAGTTTGTTTGCTAAACAAACCTGAATAGGACAAGTTTAACTTATCGGCCATTAACAGGTATTTATCCGCAACATAACTCTTATCATGGTTCATCACCATGATCTCGTGATTGCCGAGGATCAGGTGAACTGCTCCACCGGTTTTCGCTGCCTGACCCTCGAGCCGGTATATCAACCACAATGCTTCTGTAACCTTATTTCCGCGGTCAAAGATATCTCCCAGAAAAACCAGGTGACCCTTCCCCCATGTCCAGTTTAATCCGGGATCAATAATACCGTTACTTCGCAGAAAAACAAGCAGGCTGTCGTAACCCCCATGGATATCGCCTATTACCGTGATTTGCTTCACTCCCTGAATTTGATCGGCTTGTATTTCCCTGTGTTTACTGACCAGGTATTCCAGGCTGTCATGCGAATATCCCCTCATTAGGAATGGATTGGATTCAGCCCTGAAGCTGGCTTTATGCTTGGATGTCATACGCATGGCTGAATCATGGACCATGTAAAATGCCTTTATCCTTCGCTGGCCTTTCCATCTGATATAGGGACCATCATGAAAATCGGGTAGTTTTTTTACATATTCATCCCGGAGATATTTTGAAATTTCCTTATGGAAATAACTGACAGATTCATCATAAGCGGTAGATTTGTATTGGTTTTTATGATTGAGTGCAGCCCCGTTGCGAACGAGGTATTTTACCGTTTTGATATCCCCTTTCCGGGCAGCATATATAAGGGATGTGTTCGCAGCTGAATCCAGTGCATTGATCTCTGCCTGATGAGATACCAACAAGGCAACTTTCGTTTTATTTCCCTTTGCAGCAGCGTACATCAGGGGACTTTTACCACTAACGAACTGGTTGACATCCGCTCCCTTTTCAATCAGGTAATGAGTTACCCTGTTTTCATTGTACAGTATGGAATATACCAGCAATGTGGCAGCGCTGTCATCATATACGGCATTGATGTCATGATCAGCCAGGTATAAATCGAGCTTATCAAAATCCCCGATATCAAGGTAACTGAATACCGGATCGCCTGCATAAACATTAAAGCTTTGTCCGGACAGACATGCTATCAGAAATATTTGATATAACAGTTTCAATACCGGATCAATAAGGATGCTAAGATAACAAAACCCAACCTGCAAATCAGAATGTTATTATCTTCTTGCCGGATTTAATAAAATCAGTCAGGTAGGTCCCGGTATATTTGACCTCAATTCCCAGTTCCTCCAGTTTGGGTGAGACCCCATACTGGTCGGCACAACCCTTGCAGGCCAGCAGCTCAACTCCCTGCTCCTTCATATTTTTCAGGGATTCCTGAATGTCCTTATCTCCACTGCTGAGTTTGGCCGATGGTCCCCATACAAGCAGGGTTACCTGGTCCCACCACCCGTTTTTCTGTGCATTAAATGCATACATAAACACCATCTTATGGGCAACATCAGGATCACCGCTTGTCCATACGATGAGCAGGTGATCAGCGGATTTTTCCTCCTTCATTTCTTTTTGGGTCTTATTCATGATTTTCGACGGATTAATGGCCATTAAAGTTACAGAAGCCAGGCTGAAAAACACGAGCGCAAGCATAATAATTTTTTTCATTTCAGACAGGTTTTATGATTAATGGAGTAAAGATTTAAAATCGGGCTGTCAATTCCAATTTTAAAAGCTCCATTTCAGGCGGAGGAACCACAGGGTGATGCGCTGGCGGAATTTGTCACCGTTAATAGGACTTTCCTGTTCCACATTAAAATATTGGAGGAAGAATGCCAGGTCTAAATTGGATAGTATATTATAGGAAAGGTTGGGGCCGATGAAATATCCCTTCATTTTAGGAAAATACATGC
>DAOUVF010000280.1 GCA_030667765.1 Bacteroides sp. | reverse complement strand
CTTTTCATCAGCACCGCCATTCTTGCGAAGCCGGACCTTTATGATGGCATGCAGGTCAACCATACCCTCATTAAAGGCAATATTCACTTCCTCGGGCGAATAAAATACCAGCCCTTCTCCTTTCATCGGGTGTTCCTTGGTACCTTTCCTCGACTTGGTAATATAATAGAGTCCGAGTACCATGTCCTGCGACGGAACGGAGATCGGTGCCCCGTTGGCCGGGTTGAGGATATTATGGGAGGCCAGCATCAGCATCTGGGCCTCCAGGATAGCAGCATTACCAAGTGGCAGGTGAACAGCCATCTGGTCCCCGTCAAAGTCAGCATTGAATGCCGTACAGACAAGCGGGTGCAAATGAATGGCCTTCCCCTCGATCAGTTTGGGCTGAAAAGCCTGGATTCCTAAACGGTGCAGGGTCGGGGCACGGTTCAACAGCACCGGATGTCCTTTCAGAACGTTCTCCAGGATATCCCATACGACAGGATCTTTACGATCAACGATCTTCTTGGCGGACTTCACCGTCTTGACGATCCCGCGTTCGATCAGTTTCCTGATGATAAATGGTTTGTACAGTTCGGCTGCCATATCCTTGGGCAGTCCGCATTCATGCAATTTCAGTTCGGGTCCGACGACAATAACAGACCTGGCTGAATAATCGACCCGTTTCCCCAGGAGATTCTGGCGGAATCTTCCCTGCTTCCCTTTCAGGCTGTCACTGAGTGATTTCAGTGGTCTGTTAGCTTCGGTCTTCACAGCATTGGCCTTCCTTGAATTATCAAAGAGTGAATCCACGGCTTCCTGCAACATCCTCTTTTCATTCCGGAGGATGACTTCCGGTGCCTTGATCTCGATCAGCCTTTTCAGGCGGTTGTTCCGGATGATCACACGCCGGTACAGGTCATTCAGGTCGGAGGTAGCAAACCGTCCTCCGTCCAGCGGCACCAGGGGCCTCAGTTCCGGAGGGATCACAGGGACCACCTTGACGATCATCCAGGCGGGTTTGTTGACACCCTTGGAAGCCCTGAAGGCCTCGACCACCTGCAGCCTTTTCAGGGCCTCGTTCTTCCGCTGTTGTGAAGTTTCTGTATTGGCCTTATGCCTGAGTGAATAAGACATATCATCCAGGTCAATTCTTTCCAGGAGCGAAAACAATGCCTCCGCCCCCATATCGGCAATGAACTTGTCCGGATGGTCATCATCCAGGAACTGGTTTTCCTTGGGAAGGGACTCCAGGATATCCAGGTATTCCTCCTCGGTCAGAAAATCCAGGTAATTGACCTCGTCAGCCTGCTTGACACCCGGATTGATCACCACATACCGCTCGTAATAGATGATGGAATCCAGTTTCTTGGTAGGAAGTCCGAGCAGATAGCCGATCTTATTGGGAAGGGATTTGAAATACCAGATATGGGCTACCGGGACCACCAGTGAGATATGGCCCATCCGTTCGCGGCGGACCTTCTTCTCGGTGACCTCAACACCACAACGGTCACAAACTATCCCCTTGTAACGGATCCGCTTGTACTTTCCGCAATGGCATTCATAATCCTTAACCGGACCGAAAATCCTTTCGCAGAACAAACCGTCGCGCTCTGGTTTATAGGTCCGGTAATTAATGGTTTCGGGCTTCAAGACTTCACCACTGGACTTTTCCAGGATCTCCTCGGGAGATGCCAGTCCGATAGTAACCTTTGTAAAATCCGTATTGACCTTTAAATCTCTTTTAAGGGACATATATTTGTATTTTTATATCAGTTTAACACTTAAGCCGAGTCCACGTAACTCGTGCAACAATACATTGAGTGATTCGGGGATGCCGGGCAAGGGCATGGCCTCCCCTTTAACGATAGCCTCGTATGCCTTGGCACGCCCGATGACATCGTCTGATTTCACCGTGAGCAGTTCCTGCAGGATATTGGCAGCGCCAAAGGCCTCCAGTGCCCATACTTCCATCTCACCAAAACGCTGTCCCCCGAACTGGGCCTTCCCACCCAGGGGCTGTTGCGTGATCAATGAATATGGTCCAATGGAACGGGCATGCATCTTATCATCCACCATATGGCCGAGTTTCAGCATATAGATCACCCCTACGGTGGCCGGCTGGTCGAACCGCTCGCCGGTCCCGCCATCATAGAGATAAGTCTTGCCATATTTCGGTACCCCTGCTTTTTCAGTATACTCATTGATCTGGTCTATGCTGGCGCCATCGAAAATCGGTGTGGCAAATTTCATTCCGAGGTTTTCACCGGCCCAGCCGAGTACTGTCTCATAGATCTGTCCAAGGTTCATCCTGGATGGCACGCCCAGCGGATTCAATACAATATCTACCGGTGAACCGTCTTCCAGGAAGGGCATGTCTTCCTGCCTGACGATCTTTGCCACAATACCCTTGTTACCATGCCTTCCTGCCATTTTATCACCCACCTTCACTTTCCGCTTCATGGCGATGTAAACCTTGGCCATCTGGATGATCCCCGTGGGCAGCTCATCACCGATGGTAACATTATACTTCTTCCGCTTATAGAAGCCCTCTATCTCCTTGTACTTGATCGTATAATTATGAAGGAGGGTACGGATGGTATCATTCTTCTTTTTGTCGGTTGTCCATTTACTCGGATTCACATCCAGGTAGTTGATGTCCTGCAGAAGCTTCTGGGTGAACTTGGTACCCTTGGGAACCACATCCGTGTTCAGGTAATCCTTCACTCCCTGTGAGGTCTTCCCATTCACGAGGACAAAGACTTTATCAATAAGCCTCCCCTGCAGGTTATTGATCTTCTTGATGAACTCTTCCTCGATCTTGTCAAGAATGGGTTTGGAGGCCTGCTTGAATTTCCGGTCTTTCATGGACCGTGAAAAAAGCTTCTTGTCTATCACAACACCTTCGAGGGAAGGGGATGCTTTAAGCGAAGCATCTTTCACATCACCTGCCTTGTCACCAAAAATGGCACGCAGCAGTTTTTCTTCCGGGGAAGGATCAGATTCACCTTTCGGGGTTATCTTTCCGATCAGGATATCACCGGGTTCCACATGGGCCCCTATCCTGATCAGTCCGTTCTCATCCAGGTTCCTGGTTGCCTCTTCACTCACATTCGGGATGTCAGAGGTCAGCTCTTCCAGTCCCCGCTTAGTATCACGCACCTCCAGCAGGTACTCGTCAATATGTATGGAGGTAAAGACATCATCTCTGACCACCCTGTCAGAGATGACAATGGCATCTTCGAAATTATAACCTTTCCAGGGCATAAAAGCCACCTTCAGGTTTCGTCCCAGTGCCAGTTCCCCATCCTCACTTGCATAACCCTGGGTCAGGATCTGCCCTGCCTTTACCTTCTGTCCCTTTACGACGATGGGATTCAGGTTTACGCATGTATTCTGGTTTGTCTTCTTGTATTTGGGAAGCTTATACCGCTTGATATCATCATCAAAGCTGACGAATTTCTGATCTTCCGTCCGGATATAACGGATCACGATCTCGTTGGAATCGACAAATTCGACCACTCCATCGCCTTCTGCTACGACCAGCAGCCTGGAATCCCTGGCCACAATGGCCTCAATCCCGGTACCGACAATGGGAGCTTCAGGCCTTACCAATGGTACTGCCTGGCGCATCATGTTGGAACCCATCAGGGCCCTGTTGGCATCATCATGTTCCAGGAATGGGATCAGGGAAGCAGCGATCGATGCGATCTGGTTAGGTGCCACATCCATCAGTTCGACAGTCCCGGATTCCGCGAGTGGATAATCCGCATCATATCTTGCTTTCACCCTCGGGTTGACAAATTTCCCATCGTCCTGGATGGGGGCATTGGCCTGGGCAATGATCTTGGCTTCTTCTTCTTCTGCACTAAGGAAAAGGACGCCGTGGTTGGACAGGTCTACCTGTCCCCCGGCAACTTTCCGGTAAGGAGTTTCAATAAAACCAAGTTCGTTGATCTTGGCATAGACACAGAGCGAAGATATCAGTCCGATATTCGGACCTTCCGGTGTTTCGATCGGACAGAGGCGCCCGTAGTGTGTGTAATGCACATCCCTAACCTCAAACCCTGCGCGCTCCCGTGACAATCCACCGGGTCCCAGTGCCGACATCCTCCGCTTATGCGTCATCTCCGCCAGCGGGTTAGTCTGGTCCATGAACTGGGAAAGCTGGTTTGTTCCAAAAAATGAGTTGATCACCGATGAGAGGGTCTTGGAGTTGATCAGGTCAATTGGTGTAAACACCTCGTTGTCCCGAACATTCATCCGTTCCCTGATGGTCCTGGCCATACGTGCCAGTCCGACGCTAAACTGGTTCGAAAGCTGTTCGCCGACTGTTCTGACACGCCTGTTACTCAGGTGGTCGATATCATCAACATCCGTTTTGGAGTTGATCAATTCTATCAGGTATTTGATGATTTCTATGATGTCCTCCCTGGTCAATACCTTGACATCCATCTCCGTGGATAGTCCAAGCTTTTTATTGATCCTGTAACGGCCTACCTGTCCAAGGTCATAACGTTTGTCAGAGAAAAAGAGTTTGTCGATCACATCCCTGGCGGTCGCCTCATCCGGCGGTTCGGAATTCCGCAGCTGCCTGTAAATATGCAGGACAGCCTCTTCTTCAGAGTTACAGGGATCCTTTTGAAGGGTATTGTATATGATGGCGAAATCT
>DAOUVF010000347.1 GCA_030667765.1 Bacteroides sp. | reverse complement strand
CTCCTTAAACTCATCACCGGGTTCTTCTAAAGGTGACATCAGTACCTCTGCAGTGGAAACCTTTACGATCCCGAGTTCAGGAAGGGATAGACACCAAGTGGATGTATCCAGTGTGAGCTCTGTAAATGGCTTGCATGAAGGTGGATCCTCGATGGGTGACTCATTTGCATTAAATACCAGCCAGTATGCCTGGTAGGGTTGGAATTCCAGTTCAACCATGATACCAGAAGATCCCTCATGATATGTCATCGGTTTGATTTCCCCGGTTTCACAATCCCATATCTCCGCTCGTCCATG
Source organism: Bacteroides sp. (assembly GCA_030667765.1). GTDB lineage: Bacteria > Bacteroidota > Bacteroidia > Bacteroidales > SM23-62 > SM23-62. The sequence goes on along the minus strand of DAOUVF010000347.1, from coordinate 3,598 downwards.
TCCGTCCTTCAACTGAAGCACACAGTTGCCGTAATCATTGCTTCTGCTTACGATCCAGTAAAAATCATTCCCTGCTATATGCCTATGGGAGAAGACAAGGTCAAGGTCACCGGAAAGCTTTCTGACTTGCAGTGGAATTTGTTCGGCAATTATAGCTGGAAGTTTTTCAATTTGATCTGCTTCTCCCGAGAGGTCGATCACACCTGGTTGTCTTATGAGTTCCTGCATTTGTTTCTGTATCAGATAGTCTGAAGCACCTACTTCCGGGGAGCCTTCCGGGAGGTTCCCGAGAAGAACAACAATCCCGCCCTGTTTTGCAAACTCCAGGATTTTGGCACTTGTCCCACGAGAGAGAATAAAAGCAGGAGAGAGGACCACAGCTGAAAAAGAATGGTTTCCAATGGTGATCATTGGCGATTCAATCCGGGCAAGGTCCATATAATGCCTATCTGCAATCAGGTAATCAATGTTAGAAGAAGTAAGCTTTTCCATGGCGGCGGTATATACCCTGTTTATTTCCACCACCCTGGGATCCCATGATTTGTAGACAAATTCCTCCACAACCTCTTCACCGCCGGTCTCTGATTTCATATCGTCAAAATAATTCCCTGACAATGCCCAGGCACTTTCCAGGGGATTGATCATAAGGACATCTGCAACGAGTCTACCCTGGCGGTTCACATAGGAGGCTCTGCGAGTAAAGTCGGTCCACAGGTCCAGGTATTCGAAATACGGATTTTCTTCGTACCAGTCCGCCGGATAAGGGATGGTGCTTAGGTCCCGGTTGTTATATATTCCATGGGCCACAATGTGGTTAACCCCCCAGGCCGTCACAAGGTTTACGGTTCTTTTCATATCATCCGGGGTCTGGCTCCAGCCCCTGACACCCATTATCTCGCACATGAAGGGTCGGTCCTCGAATTCACAAACAGACTGTGTTTCCTTGAAGTCATGAGCATTCTGCGAACGCATGTCTATGGCATCGTTCCCTGGCATGCTCACCGATCGCTGTGCCCGCATCAGATCCCCAACCGCCTGAGTGATGAGTTGCAACGACTCCTCCCATAGGTTGGTTATATAAAACATATTCCGTTGTTCAAGCCATTTGCTAAGCTTTCCCAGGAAATGCGTGCAATAGATATCCGAAACCACATCGAACCAGTCATACCTGGCCCTGGCCCAGAGACCATCCTCATCTTCCTCGGTCAGCAGGGGCATCCAGGTCCTGATATCCCTGTCCTTCATTTCCTCGTACCTGTTGGGCAGATATTCAGACCATGCCATTTTCCATCCAAAATCGCCCTCATTGTCAACAAACACACCCGGGATAGAGCTACCCATATCCTTTTTGAACCTGGCTTCATATGGTTCATGGGCAATCGGAATAAAAACATCCATCAATCCAGTGTCAAGATAGTTGACCAGTCCACCGTCAATCCCTGCATGATGGTAAGTCTCATACGACCAGACAGTCCACTTGCCTGCCGGCACTTCCCACTCAAAAGCCTGCCCATCGCCAATCACCTCTAATGTTCGGGTTATGATCTGTCCCTTTTCATTCAGCTGGGCTGCCACTGAAAATTTCGATTCCGGGATCTCAATCGCCCTCTCACCTTCGACGGTTTTTTTGGAATATCTCAGGGAGGAGGCTCTCAAATCAGGCCTTGTTTCCAGTACCCTTCCGGCAGCCTGGCCGCTTGGCCACCAGTATTCGTCGTTATAGGCAAGGGTCATACCTGCTTTTTTTGCTGCTTTGAGTGCCTTTCCAAAGGCATCAAACCATTCCTCCGAAAGCCACTGTTCTTCAGGCAGTCCCCTGCGGGCATGAGCATAACCGGGATTCAGCCTTTGCCGGGTCATTTGTTTTGCCATTTCCGTGGTCTGGTTTGCATCAAGCGGTGCATCCCAGAACCAGAATGTATGCGGGGCATACCATAACGGGGGATCCTTAAAGGTCTTACGAAGCTCATTGAAATCATCTGTTTTACTTTTCCAGACAGGCTGGTATGGCTTTTTTGTACATGAGCCGGCAAGGATAAGGGTGATCACTGAAGCGAGAATGAGCCGGAAAATGAGTCCAAGTTGCTTAACTGTCATTTTTGATAATTGATTATTTGGGTCTTAATGCTGCAAAATAAAGGAATACGGAATCGAAATGGTCCAACTATTTCTTCATCTCTTCCACTATTCTATCATGCCAGAATCAGATGGCACATCAGTGTGTTCCTATTAACTTTTTGTTATCAAGGTTTTTATGCTTAAAAGAGTTGCTCTGTGAATGCGATATGATCAGGTTTCCGGACTAAAAACAGTTGATATCTTATAGTGTAATTAATTAACTTTGGATGATATTCTTCCTTTTTTATACCGCATGTGGCGGGCGAGACGAACAAGATTGGTCCAAAGTAAAAGTGAATTACCATGAATAAAATCATCGTTATATTTTTGTGCCTGTTTTGCATGTTAATGCATCCAGGATGCCGGGATCATAAGAGTGCAACCAGTAAGTACATTATTGAGAAAGAGAACGGCAGGATTATCTTAGCCTACAAAGCTTTTGATGAATTTCTAGATACGGACCAAAGCTGGCAAAGCTATCAGGATCTGTTGTTGGAAGCTTTTCCTGAAATGGATTATGTACATAAGCTCCAGATCAGCTGGGGTGCTGTTGACAGTATCAATTTTCCGATGGAAATTAAAAAGTTCAAAATAAAAGATTTTGAGCATTATTTTGAACAGTATGATGAAAGAACCCTGGTCCAAATATATGATTCAATTATTGAGAAGGCCCATACCATATTGGCCCCGGTTTCAGATGCCCCGGTCGATTTTATCCGAAAATACTACAATGATTTATTTAAATCGTTACAGAGATGAAAACACGAACTTGCCTCTCAATCATCCTCACAGGACTATTGTTTTTTTCATGTGATCCCCCAAAGAGCCCGTCGGATACGAACAACAGCCGTATATGGTTCAAATATCCGGCCAGGTACTGGAACAGCCAGGCCCTTCATCTGGGGAACAGTTACTTTGGTGCCTCCTACTTCGGAGGCGTGGGGGAAGAGGTTTTTGCATTGACAGATCAGAGTATGTGGACCGGTGGGCCAGCCATGGGGGATTGGGAAAAAGCCGGCGTAAATCCCAAGGCCAGAAAATCATTGCCAAAGATCCGTGATGCCGTAGTAAATGGCAGGAGCCAGCTGGCTGACAGTCTTATCTCACATGATTTCTTCGGTTCCGGTGAATTACAGGGTAATTTCACATCAATCGGTGAACTCAAATTGAAATTTTCGGTTCCGGAGGAAGGGTGGGAGAACTACACACGGTCGCTCGATCTAACAACATCACTGGGACATGTTCAATACGATTTAGACAACATTACATTCTCCAGGGAATATTTCTGTTCCTATCCTGACAAGGTACTTGCAATGAAATTCACAGCTGATTCCCCGGGGATGATCTCGTTTGACATTTCCATTGATATTATTCAGGATTCTGCATCTGTTGAAATAGAAGGTAACACCTACCGGGTAAGAGGTTTCATCAACGAGAACAACCGACCCTTCCAGGTGCTGATACAGGTTAATAACGACGG
>DAOUVF010000120.1 GCA_030667765.1 Bacteroides sp. | reverse complement strand
GCCGTCGCTGTTGGGGACCAGGAGATTATTATGGATGGAGATACCGTTAACAATTACATCGTCACAATCCGCAATACGAAAGGTCCAGACAGGTGAGTCACGAAATGTTACATCCTTGATAGCCACCTGTTCACACTGTAGCAGTAACACCATCATGCCCGGTCGTGTCTCATATCCAATGGGGCCATCCGATGGGACAGGATCAGCCGGCATGTAATTCATGCCCTGGCGGGTAACACTCCTGATGAAATCCTGACCCATGTGGGCCTTATTTGCATCATGAAAGCTGGTCCCCCTTCCGTCTATCTCCCCTTCACCGGAAATGGAAACTCCTTTTGCCTGATAAGCGAAGATCATGCCATGTCTCCGGCTACCGACCCGGTAATCAGCCGTATCAAGGCTGCCAAGAAGCCTTGCTCCCTGTTTCAGGTGAAGGTTTACACCAGATTTAAGTATGATGGTTCCGGTTACAAATTCTCCCGGAGGAATTACCACCCTGCCTCCTCCCGCTTTATGGCAGTTGTCTATCGCCTTTTGTATGGCTGAGGTATTAACAGTTTTACCGTCATCCTTTGCTCCGAAGGATGATATATTGTATTCGTAAGCATCATGTTGACAAGTGTTGAAAACCACAAGTGCCAGGAGGATGAAATAATTCCGTACTAACATTAAAATTGGGTTTCTAAATGATTTTTTCTCAGTAGCTTAGGTTTGTTCCCGAATTCCTAACTTAATTAATCCTGAAACAAGCCCGTGTAACCGTTCCTGCTGATTTTCTTTTGGATGCGTACAGATCTTCTCAATTCCGGGCACCTTCTCATTAACTGCTGCAAGAAATTGATGGATAGTGATCACCGTGTTGGGCATTATTGAAAGTTCATCAAACAAACGGCTGTCAAATACATCATTATATGCCTGTTTGGAAGGAGATGGGGTAAGCTGGGGCAATACATCTTTACATTTTCCATCAGGCAGCAGGTGCTCACATCCCTCACAGATGCCATCCGCGTCCAGCACCAGTTTAATCTTAAAATTCAGATTTGATATCAGTCTGGGGGCAACAATATGCAGGGAATGTCCATATGGGTGTGGTTTATATTCTATTCCCTTTCCATAAACGGAGATGATATCTAAAATATGGTGAGGCCTTAGTTGCATGGTAAATGGCCATCCGGAGTATCAGGGTGATCAAGCCCTCCAGGGTCTTCGCCGGTCAGTTTGCAGTGATTCATCATCAAGGATATCAAGCACCAGGTTGACATCTTCGACAACCTGGAAATCATACATGCCAACACAGATAAAATCAGCTCCCCCCTTAAAGGCATATGGAAAGCCTACATCCGGAAGTATGGCCCCTGCAGCCAGGATCTTGAATCCAATCCAGGGTTCTTCCAGATTCTCCATGAAGGCCACGGTTTCTTCCGGGTCAGTACACCAGATGTTGTCCATTTCCAACTCGGGTGTAGCAGACCAGTAATCCACATGATGAATGGTTTTAACCCAGAAATCAGGTTTAATACCTGCTTCCACACATGCTTTGATGGTCTCAAGTTTGTGTCCTCCTATCCCACCCGGGATACCATGCTTTCTGATAATCTCAACACATTCACCCAATTCGTCAACCCTTCCGTCCTGCACAAAGCGGTCTCCTATTCCACCCTGAACATAGCAGGCATGTGCCCCGCCTTCAATGGAAAGTTCTATCCCCTTGTAGGGATCTCCCTGGTAACCACAGTCTGAGATGAACTTGATTTCACCTCCCTGAGTCCGCCAGTACTTATTTATCACCCTGCAGAGTTGCGGATTGGTCAGGATGGTATTGACTCCGCAGGCTTCAGCGATTTTAAAAGTTTCAAATATTTTCTGGTCATGATGATAGGCTTTGACCAGTTTGTTGACATACATCAGGTCCCTGGAGTGGGCCCATCCGCCCATCAGGTTTCCCCCTGCGATCATCCTGCTGAGTTCCAGGTCGCCGATTTTTCCCTTTGGAAGGGTTCCCTTCAGGTCTTTCAGGGATGAATAACTAAAACTCTTCAAGGTTGCACCGCTGCTTGCGTCAGGCTGGTTGGTATTAGCCTGTAAAATCCTTTCTTCAAAACTGTCCCATTTTTGTTTGCGTATGGCCGCATAGGTAAAGGCACCCAGAACAGGCAAAGTGGCCAGGTGTCTTAACATATCCCGGCGTCCATAAGGTTTGTCATCGTCTGAACCAGGACCTCCGGCAGTCTCCTTAAGTGGTACAGCATCGGGTATGGGTTTGTGTGCCTTTAGCCTGATCGCTTTTAGCAGTCCGTCCAGACCAATGAACTGACTGGTTGGTATCAACAACAGAACGATGATTGCTATCAGTTCAATAAGGTTCTTATCAATCCAGACATAATGTCCTTCGAGGTAAGCTCCGGTGGATGAGATAAACGGTGGACTGGCTGTGTAGTAGAATGCCAGCAGCACAATGCCTCCAATGGCGGCATAACGGGATAACATACCCAGCATAAGTCCCAGTCCAACGAGGATGAGTCCCCAGATATTCACAATATCCACGACCTGCAGAACGCCGGGATGTGCCGCGATCCAGTGGAACAACCCTGCAAACATCCACCTGGATTCCAGGAGATAGCCGGCTGATGTCCAACCTGAACTCGTGAGCTTTACGATCCCTTCATAAAGGAAATGCCAGCCAATGGCTATCCTCAGGATGGTTAGCACCCAAAGGCTGAGGTTATTCAATCTGGTCCCGGTAAGGCTTGCTACTTTCATATCTCAGGGTGTTAATGATCATTTTTGCTGTCGCCTTGAAATTACGAATTTATTTGATTACTGTTACAGTAATGGTATATTCAACCGACCTGTTATCAGCCTCCATTGTATAGGTGATTGGGCTGGAAAAGTCGTTCAGTGTAACACCGCTTGTCTGCTCCACATCTCCAATCTTAACGCTGGGATTATGACTGGTGGTAACAAAACTGGCAATCAGGGAATCAACGGGTGTGCCCTGTAGCACGTTGACCGTTAGATCATATCCGGAGATGCTTGCATAAACGGGGGGCACCAGCTGTTCAAATCCGTAGCTGAGGAACCCTATTTCCTCCTCGACAATAACCGTATAGGTATTTGTGGATTCATCTTCTGCTGTAACGACATATTCCACTGGATCGGTAAAGTCATTTCTTGAACCGCCGCTGACCTGTACCACTCCATTTACTGTAACTATCGATTTATCAGATGAGGTTTCAAACCAGGCCCTTAGGCTGGTATAATTGGTATTGCCGGCAGGCATGGTGACCCTGATGGTGTTTCCGTCAAAAACCCCTGGAATATTGTTGATGCTGTACGACACAAGCTCTTTTGCAGTATCCGGTATCGCAAAAACATGTGCCATATAAGTCGTTTTATCACCGGTTTGAGCGGTGATGACAAACTCAACCGGATTGGTAAAATCGTTGGCTGTCTTCCCGGTTAACTGTTCCACCCCATCGACAGTGACAACGGCGAACTTGGATGAAGTTTTAAAGGTTGCCTTGAGCCTGGTAAAATCCGTGCCATAAGGAACCTCAACAAATATATCCTGACCTTCTATTGTGCCGACAACTTTGGGGCTCCTGAAACCGAACTCCAGGAATTCAGCCCGGTTATCTGTAATGTTGACGACCAGGGAATCCACATCCTCGAAAATATCCTCTCCTTTGTTCCCATAACTGGTCGCAACCATGGCAACAGTGAAGGTACCAGGTTCCGGATAGGGATAAGTGAGAGTTTCCTCGTCAAAATTGACGCCTGCATCTGTACCGTAATTTGCATATGCATGGTACTGATCACCGGTCCAGATACTAAAGGCCTTTCCCTCTCCACAATTGGTAAAGGTAACAGGTTCTCCAACATTTGCCTCAGTTACGTCCACCGTAAAACATGCTCTTGGCTGGGAGATATCCTCTTTTTCACATCCCCAAAAAATCGCAATGCAAATAATGGAGATAAATATGTTAAGGATTCTGTATCTATTCATTTTCTTTGGTATTTTAAGTTTTATTAATATCCCGGATTTTGTTTCAGCAAGCCGTTATTCAGATCAATTTCCCTTTGAGGAATGGGAAAGACTTCGTTTTTCTTTGGGGTAAATTCAGGCATATATTGTGTGATATCGACTATCCATCCGGATTTAAACCACCTGACCAGGTCAATAAAACGCTGTATCTCAAATCCCATTTCTACCCTTCTTTCATGCATAATTGCCTGCCTGATATCCCAGCCTCTCCTGGTCATCAGGTCCTGGACATCTCCCATACCCACACGAGACCGGATTTGGTTCACAAGTGACTCAGGTGTTTCACCCAGCGTACTGGTAGCTCCATTTACCAGGGCTTCGGCATACAGCAACAATACATCTGCATATCTTAAAATCCTCCAGTTATTAGGAAAATCGATGTTCTGGCCATCATAATGGATGGGGAAAATGGTCTTTTTAATAGTATAACCCGTATGAAGAGCCATCACCGATGGATCAAACGGGAACATATAAAGGTCCCTGTCTTCTCGCAGGTCACATATTTCACCCCTTTGCCAGACAGATGCATATTTTCTGACATCGAAGGGAAGTCCGTCTGGTCCGGGACCCTCAAATTCATTCAGGAAATCCTGTGTGGGTACCATGTTCCGCCACCCACTGGCAAATCCATTTGAATTTAATACCTGCGCCCGGTGTGATGTTGTGGCACCCCAGTGAAGGTAGGGATTCCATAATGTATGGGAGGAGAACTGTACCTCAAACAATGATTCCTTGTTGTTTTCTCCCCCCTGGATGGTAGTAACTCCTCCGTAGCCATCAGGATAGGGCAGTTCTGTAAAAACTGACATATAGGCATTGAAAAACCCTGTGCTGTCCTGGCTGAGGGGCTGGATCAGGCCGTAATTTCCGGAATTAATTACCAATTCAAATTGCTCTGCCGCCTTCTGCCAGTAATTTTCGGATGGGCTTTCATCGTAGCAGGCCCGGTAGATGTAGGTTTTACCCAACCACCCGATAGCGGTACCTTTGGTGACCCTTCCAATATCCACATCCTCGTAAGATTCCGGAAGATCAGGAATGGCTTCCACCAGGTCTTTTTCTATCTGGTCGTAAATCTCAGTGATATTCTCGACACCTGGTTGTTTGAGCTCGCTTGTTAGCAATACACGGTTGATCAGCTGTGCCTTCCCATATGTTGTCACCAGTATCCAGTTAAAATGGGCACGGAGGACTTTGCATTCTGCAATGAGCCGTTTTTTTAATTCTTCGTTCATCTCAATACCGGGGATTTTCTCCATTGCCAGGTTTGCCCTGAATACCCCTCTGAGTGCATGAACATAGATCTCTTCAATCCTTCCATCAGTGGTCAGAAAGGTAAAATTATCAAAGGGCATACCCGGATTTTCACCCACGCAATCATCTGAAGCGATATCAAGCATGATAAAATAATCCCGTCCATACAATCTGGGGGAATGCAGGAGCTCGTAGACAGAGGTAACTGACATGACAGCATGTTCCTCGGTTTTATAAAAAAGGTCCTCCTGCAAGGCATCATCCGGAGAAATATCCAACCACTCGGTTGTACAGCTTGAGAAAATGATGGCAAAGATGATCACCAGCTTAATTATGCTACTTTTCATAATATATGTTTTTATTGATTTCATTTCATTTTCCTGATCAGCATTTAAAAATCTACCTGTAGGCCAAGCAAGAATGTCCTGGCCTGTGGGTAAATCCCGTCATCAATCCCAACGTTCAGTGTGGGAGTTCCCACATTTGTGGTATGAAGAGCAGTACCGACTTCAGGATCAAGTCCCGTATATTTGGTAAATGTAAAGAGGTTCTGTGCACCCAGATAAATCCTGAAATTAGATATGTTCACCCTGTCTGAAATTGAAACAGGCACAGTGTATCCCAATTGTACGTTCTTAAATCTCAGGTATGATGCGTCCTCCAGCCACCAATTGGAGATCCTGGAATTGTTATTGGGATCGGTCACATTAGCACGGGGGATCTTGGCAGAAGTATTATCAGGTCTCAAGTAATCCATGACCGTTGCCCATTTATTCGGATCTTTTACATACTCTGACGGAATATTGCTCGCAAGGTTAACCAACCGGGCCGCATTGTTGTATACATTGACCCCGTACACTCCCTGCATGAATATTGAAAGGTCAAATCCCTTATAGAAAAAACTAAAATTCATGCCATAGATAAGGCTTGGAATCGATTTACCTATATGCGTCTTATCTGAATTGTCATTGTCAATCCTCCCGTTACCGTTAAGATCCTTGAACCTGATGTCGCCGGGAGAAGTTGATGAAGCAGGGTCATCTCCCAGTGTCTGCACTGCATGTGCTGCTACTTCTTCCTGCGTTTGAAAAATGCCGTCTGACACAAAGCCGAAAAAACTGCCAATAGAGTGTCCCTCCTCGGTTTTGGTTCGCAGACCTGTATTCCACAGGGCCTCTCCTCCCCCCAGTGAAATAACCTCATTTTTTATGGTGGCTGCATTGGCAGTTATTTCATAATTAAATGCACCCTCTCTTTTACGGTAGGAAACGGAAAATTCAAATCCCTTGTTCTGTACATTTCCAATATTCAGATAAGGATCAGCATTATTATGGTAACCTGCCGTTGCTGGAATTGGGATCTTTACCAGCATATCCTCCGTGTCCTTTATGAAATAATCGATGGTTGTCAGTAACCTGTTTTCGAAAAAAGCAATATCAAGTCCAACATTGGTCTGCATGGTGGTTTCCCACCTAATGGCAGAATTCGGGTAGACGTTTATGGGTGCAGCTCCGTAATGCAATACCTGGTTTGTCCCAAAGATGGCAGGTGAGTGATCTTGGGTTTCCAGGAATGCAAGATAGGCAAAGTTCTGAGAGATTTCCTGATTACCAGTTTGACCCCAACTTACTCGTAATTTCAAATCATTAATTACTGGTACGGTCTGGAAAAAACCTTCGTTGCTAACCCTCCAGCTTCCTGCAAAGGAAGGGAATGTCCCCCATTTATTCTCGGGTCCGAACCTGGAGGATCCGTCCCTTCGAATACTCCCGGTAAAATAGTAGCGATTGTCATAATTATATATGAGGCGTCCGAAGAAGGAGATCAACCTGTAGTCTATGCCATCACCACCCGAAATATTTGGTAAATTATTCGTTCCGTCTTCTCTTTCAACGTACGCCCAGTTGCCGACATTGGTAAACAATACCGGTACATCTTCTACGCCTACTCCAACATTTTCATAAAAATTTGTTTCAGCATTATGCCCCAAGAGGACTGAGAAGTTATGTCTGCCAAAGGTGTTATTATAGGTCAAGAGATTATCGATCATCAGTTTGTATCCATTGGCGTAATTATCACCGATGGTAGGGTATTTTACACTCGCATTCCCATTGTTGTACGCCTGGCTGTAACTGTATGATCTGCTGGCATTCTGAGTACCCCCTAAATTCAACCTGTAATTCAAGCCTCTGAAAATCTCATACTCTCCGTAGAGGCTGAATACAAGTCGGGTTGTTGTATTATGGTTATCTTGTAACATCAGGTTGGCCAATTCATTTGGATAATCACTGATGCCTGTGGTCAGGGCAGATGGCTGTGCATACCCTCCAAGATTTGTCGAATCATAAACAGGCAGGAAGGGAGCGGTCAGGTAAGCACTCCGGAAAGAACCTCCTCCACTGCGATCCTGGTAGATCCTGGAAAGAGACAGTGAGGTTCCGGTCTTAAATTTCTTGCCCACTTTGAAATCAGCATTGGCGCGAAGCGTATACCTCTTCAGTTGTGATTTTATTACAATGCCTTTTTGATCAAAATATCCTGCAGATACAGAGTAATTGCTGCTCTCAGATCCTCCAGATACAGAGAGATGATAGTTTTGTATGCTTCCCTGTCTGGTTATCTCATCAATCCAATCAGTATTGTTACTGATCACACTGCTGTCCCTGTAAACGGCTTCCGGTACCAGGTCGGCTGCAGCGTACATACTGTCAGCCAGGGCCACATACTGATCAGTATTCAGCAGGTCAGGCACCTTGTACATATTG
>DAOUVF010000090.1 GCA_030667765.1 Bacteroides sp. | reverse complement strand
TATTTAGAATCATTCCAAATCATAACGGCAGGTGATCAGATCCTGAATCCCATGACGAGAATATCATCCACCTGTTCATAACCATCCATCCATTGCTTGAGGGTTTCGAAAAGAATTTCCCTTTGTTCCGCCATGGGTTTTTTATGGATACTCAGGAGCAACTTTTTAAATGACCTGGCCAGGAATTTCTTGCGGTTTTCCCCGCCGAACTGGTCCGCATATCCATCAGAGAAAAGATAGTAGCAGTCACCTTTAGCGGTGCGGATATTATGGCTCTTGAAAGGTTTTTCCTTACGGATATAAATGCCAATGGGCATCAGGTCTGGTTTATATTCGGAAAGGTTACCGTTCCGGATCAGGTAGAGGGGGTGAAAGGCCCCGGAATATTGCAGGGATTTCCTGTCCTTGTTAAGTATACACAGGGCGATATCCATGCCGTCCTGCTGACCGCCCTTGGTTGATTGTGACAGGGTTGTCTTCACATGGTCCCTGAGTTTGTCCAGGATCCTGGCTGAGCTCAGGCGCTTGCTCTTATTCACAATCTCCTTCAGGTAGGACATGCCGAGCATGCTCATGAAAGCTCCGGGGACACCATGTCCCGTACAATCTGCGGCGGCAAAAATGGTTATGTCTTCTTTTTCTGCAATCCAGTAGAAATCGCCGCTCACTATATCCCTGGGAAGGTACAGGACAAAATGTTCCGGCATGTTTTTATTGACCAGGTGGTCATCCGGAAGGACGGCCTTCTGTATCCGCCGGGCATAGTAAATGCTGTCCATGATCTCCTTTTTCTGTTCGGCGATTTCATCTTTTTGCCGCTGTATCTCGGCTGTACGTTCCAGCACTTTCTGCTCAAGTATCTGTTTATCCCGTTGCAGTTTCCTGACTCGCATGCGGATGATCTGGATCACGATCAATATAAGTATTATTCCTACCAGGATAATAAACATCCAGCTCAACCACCAAGGAGGTTTGATCACGATAGGGAAGCTTTTCAGGGAAGTGGACTGGCCTAAAATATTCCGGGCCCTGACATGAAGGGTAAACTTACCGACCGGCAAAACCGGGAAACTCAGGGCAGGAGAATCATCCCATGCTGACCAGCCGGCAGACATCCCTTCCACGAAATACTGGTAGCTGGTGGAATGGTCTTTCAGGTAGAATGGTGCCGAAAAATTGAATACCAGTGAGCGGTCCAGGTAATCGAACAACAGCTCATCCAGGGCATAGGATCCTTTATTGTCATAAACGCTTTTCAGGATCAGCTGAAAGCCAGGCTTATATAGATCCACTTTTGCAGCGTTGATCTTGTACAGATACTGGTCTTCATTCACTACCCATGTATTTCCTTCCGGATCCAGATAAAGGTCGGTGATGTTCTCAAACAGGTTGAGGTAGGAGTCGATGAGTTTATTATAATTTTCCTGGTTCACCAGGCTGATCCAATTATCGCCGGTACTGCCCCAGGAAATTGATCCATCGGAGAAGAAATATTGCGGGATCTCATTCGAACGGATATAGGTGGTTTTCCGGAGGCTGTCGTTTGCATAAAAATAAATTCCGCTGGATAGAAAGAAATAGACTGTATCATGGATATTCCTGAGGATTATCGGATCATAATAATCTTCATGAAAATCGATGGTGTCGATACGTGGCAGTGAATCAACTACCTGCACGATCCTGTAGCTGCGGTTATCACAACCGAGCCATATGGCGCTGTCACCTTCTTCGCAGATGGAATAGATTTCCTGCCCTATATAGCTGAAATCTGTTTCAGTCGTCCAGGCATTATTGCGAAGCCTCATTGAATAGACCGTTTCATCAGTGACCACATACATCATGGACGGATCGGGGGAGGGGAAAATGCGCTCGATATACCAGTCTTTCCGGATTATTTTCAGCTGCTTGTTAACCACCTCATAGAGTCCGCCGTTACTGGCAATAATGATCCTGTTGCCTATGGGGACCAGGTCCTTGACTTTTTCTTCAAATCTCCCCAGCCTGGTAAATTCATGGCTTATGGACTGAAGTGAGTAGATATTTTCCTTGATCGACCTGGTTCTAATTCTGGGTGCAACTGCTGTGATTACTTCTCCACTTGCTTTATCATCCGCTGCTTTTTTTTCACCCGGGAGGTCTGGTTTTGCTTCCTGATCTTCCGGGAGGCTGTCCTGTACACTTTCCAGGCTGTCTTTTCTGGCCTGCCGCCTTTGTCTCCTGATCTCTCTCTGGCTCAACTCCCTGTGTATTGGCTGTGTGGCTAATTCCTCACCAACATTCGGCTCTTCCACTTTTAGCTGGATGGGGGAAGGAGTTTCAAATTTAACCACTCTCTCTTCAGTCTTCACAAAATCCTTCTTCTCCTTGAGGTAGAATACCCCTTCGTTGGTACTGACGTACAGAGTATTATTAAGCATTGCAACGGCTGTCAGGACCCCAGAAAGTCCGGGATAGTTCTCAAAAGACCGGACAGGCAGGCTGACATCAACCCTGGTTAGCCCATACTGGTGGGCAATCCAGAGACCCTTGTTCTGGTCTTTCGCAATGGCGAAAATTTCATCATCAAGCAGGCCTGTCTGCAAATTGAGGGTATTCAGCGTCCTTCCGTTCCTGACGTTTACAATCAGGCATCCCCCAAGTATGGTGGATAATGCAAGGATATCTTCCTCCAGCCAGACAGCAGCAACAAGGGAGCTCTCAGACAGGTATTCCTGGTCCTCCAGGTAAATGGAACGAAAAGTCCGCCCATTGTATCGGTATAGCCTGTTTTTATTGGTCCCCAACAATATTTCATTACCGTATTCCAGCCAGAAAAGGATCTCGGATCCTGAGAAATCGGTGGATGATTTCTTCTTGATGATATCCCTGTCAGCCAGTTCATGTAATCCTGCCTTGAGCACATTTACATAGATTTTGTCTTCAAATATGAATATGCCGGCAAAATCAGTTATGGAATCGGCCTGGTATCTCAGGGCATTGTAAAGTATCTTCCGGTCAGCCATTGCAATCATATCCTTACCGTAGTATATGATGTGTTGATCCGTCTGATAGATCCGGGTGATATCACCGGATTCCACCCCTTCTTCCCCGAGGTCATGATAGGCATAGGTCCCATCGCCCGATTTCATCAGGTATCCGTAAAATCCACGTCCACCAACATATACCATCGGTAGTGTGGAATCGGCTGAGACCACCATAGGGATATTCGGGACCTGCAGGTGTTGCCAATCTTCCGAGTCGAAGGTGATCACGCCTGTATTCCCGGCGAAAACCATGGTGTTCTCAATATCTTCTGTGATGGATGTGATTTTTGCCCCGGGTACATTCTCGGGTTTGATATGATTCATAAAAGGTTCTCCCTCCTGTGAATTGACATTCAGGAGGGGGAAGAAGAGAAGCACCACCAGCAGGGTTAATGCCGGGCTGACTGTCCCATGCGAACCTTTGATCAGCGATATCATCATAAGTCACCCAGGGATTGAACGTTTTGATCGTTATTAATATTCTTCGCTTCAGGTGTATACATATATTTCATCCGCTCTGCATATGCGTCTGTCACCCGGCCCCTGACCAGTTTGTTCAAGCTGTTGAGTTGATGGTTCTCCTGGCTGAAAGGTTCAGGCAGGATACCGATGGCAGCAGGCATCCACCGTTGCGGGAATACCTCGGCATATCTGCCTCCCGTCCTGAATTCAGCAACCTGGCGTTCGAGTTCCTTGAGAACCCCGGTTTTTGCTTCGTCCCTCCCTTTCTCAATGTTATTCTCTTTGAGCCATCGATTCATGGCGTCCTTATTGGGGATGACCAATACAATGCAATATGGATCCTGGTTATTGTACATCATGCACTGTTCCACGAAGGGAACATACTCGGAAAAGGCTTCTTCTATTCCTTCGGGACTGTATTTCTCGCCGTCATCAGCAATCAGGAGGCTCTTGAAACGCCCCAGTACATACATGAAGTCATCCTTGTCCATATAGCCCATGTCGCCCGTAAAGAGCCAGCCGTTTTTAAGGGCTTCCCGGGTAGCTTCCTCATTTTTCCAGTATCCTTTCATGACATTTTCCCCTTTCACGACGATCTCGCCTTTTTCTCCACGCGGGACCTCCCTGCCATCCTCGTCACAGATCTTAACCTCAAGGTTCGAGACAATGATACCGGAAGAACCAAGCTTATGCCTGTGTGCAGCATTAGCACATATTACAGGTGCCGCCTCTGTCAGTCCGTATCCCTGGTACATTGGCATGCCAATGGCATAGAAGAATTTCTGAAGTTCCAGGTCCAGCAGGGCAGCGCCGCCTACAAAGAAGATCATCCGCCCGCCGAACCCTTCCCTTACCTTCTTGAAGATGATCTTGTCAAACAACCAGATATAGGGTTTCAACATGAAGGTCAGTCCCCTGCCTTTATTCCATCCGGTTCCATTGTAAAGCTTGGCCACTTTTATGGCATGGTTGAACAGCTTCTCAATTACCGGACCCTTTTCCCGGATCCCGGCCTCTATGTTCTTTTTGAAGTTTTTGGCGACGGCCGGGACACTGAACATAAAAGTGGGCCGTACCTGCTTGATGTTTTTCGGAAAATTTTTGATGGCCTCAGTCTGGGTTTTTGCCAGCTGGACCGAAGCCAGTGTGGCCCCTGCAGAGATAATGGTGTAAAGTCCGGCTGTATGCGCAAAGGCATGATCCCATGGCAGGTACAGCAGGGTAGTATACCATTCCGGTACGGGCATGGTGCTGCGTGACTGTTCCACGTTGGCGGTGTAATTCCGGTGCGTGAGGATGATCCCTTTCGGATCGGCTGTGGTCCCTGAAGTATAGCAGATATTCGCATAATCATCTTCCCTGATGCTTTTCCATATTTTTTCAAATTCAGCCGTATTTTCTTTGAGGTATTCATCGCCCATCTTACAGACATCATCGAAAAAAAGCTCATCTTCCTCGTAGCTGTCCCGCGAATCCAGGTATATCACCCTTTCCAGGCTGTCTATTTCCTTCTTCAGCGAGGTGATCTTATGGGATTCCCTTCCCGAGATGACCAGCATCCTGCTCCCGGAATGTTCCAGCCTGAACTTGATCTCGGAGGATTCTTCCAGCCTGTTGGAGAGGGGCACATTAACGGCCCCGGTATAGAGGATGCCCATTTCACTGTATAGCCATTTATTCCTTCCTTCTGACAGCAGGGCCAGGCAGTCCCCTTTTCTGATACCCAGGGAAAGCAACCCGGCAGCAAAACGATGGACTTCATTTCTGGTCTCCTGGTATGTAGTGGACTCATATCCCTTGCCTTGATTTTCGAGCAAACATACATTGTCCTTATACTTTTCAACAGAATCGTTAAAAAGGCTGTTAAGGGTCCTCATGGTTCGATATGATTGGTTAGTAATCTGTTAATATAAAAAAAACCGCAGAAATGGCAAGCATAAACTTGACCATAGTGCGGTTAAGGTTTATAAGGGTCTTATTAGGACCTATTTCAGGGGAATAAATTGTTCCCGGTCGGGTCCTACAGAGATCACCGAGACGGGAATGTTGACCTCAGATTCAATAAATTTAAGATAATCAAGCATTTCAACCGGCAATTCTTCCTTGCTTCTCATTTTAGAAATATCTTCCTTCCAGACTGGCATTTCCCTGTACACCGGTTCAACAGGCTGGTTGATATCGAATGGTAGCTCCCGGGTCTGTTTTCCATTGATCTTATATGCCGTACAGACACGCAGGGTATCAAAATGTGTCAGGACATCCGATTTGGTCATGTTCAATTCGGTTACGCCGCTCAACATGATGGAATATTTCAGTGCAGGAATATCCAGCCAGCCACAGCGGCGTGGTCTCCCGGTGGTTGCCCCGTATTCGGCTCCATATTCCCGCAATGCCTCTCCCATTTCACCTTCAAGTTCTGTGGGAAAGGGACCGCTGCCCACCCTGGTGCAATAAGCCTTGAATACACCGATGACCCTTCCGATCTTCTGGGGGGCCAGTCCAAGTCCGATACATGCCCCGGCACATATGGTATTTGATGAAGTAACATACGGATAGGAACCAAAATCAATATCCAGCATGGATCCCTGGGCACCTTCTCCCAAAACTGTTTTTCCCTCCTCAAGGTATTGATTGATCAGGTATTCCCCATTGACCAATTCAAATGATTTTATGGCTTCAATGCCTTCCATCCATCCAGCTTCATAATCGGCAAGGTCAAATTCAAAATCGTACTGCTTAAGTATTTGTAAATGTTTGTTTGTCAGAAATTTATACTTATCGAGAAAGTCCGGTGATTCGATGTCACCAACCCGCAGGCCATTCCGGCCGGTTTTATCCATATAGGCCGGACCAATCCCTTTCAGTGTGGATCCGATCTTGGTCTTGCCTTTGGCCGCTTCGGAGGCTGCATCCAGGACACGGTGCGTCGGCATGATCAGGTGTGCTTTCCTGGATATTTTGAGCCGGGACCCAAGTTCGACATTAAGCGCTTTGACCTCATCAATTTCCTGCATGAATATGATGGGATCCAGCACTACTCCGTTTCCTATAATATTGATACTGTCTTCCCGGAACACACCTGAAGGGATATTGTGGGTAATGTGCTTGATGTTATTGAATTCGAGTGTGTGCCCGGCATTGGGTCCACCCTGGAAACGGGCAATTACGTCATATTCCGGGGTCATGACATCCACTAATTTTCCTTTGCCTTCATCTCCCCATTGAAGGCCTAATAATACGTCAACTTGCATAAATGTAAATTAAAATACGTGAATTTGGAGGTTATTTCCGGAAGCTGAAGTTACAAATAATTTCCATTGAGAACTATTTGTTCTCCTCTTCTTTTTGGCATGTACCGTAAATATAAAGGGAATGGTGCGAAGGGCTGAAGTTGTTGAGTTCACATGCCGTCTTGATGATTTCATCGATCCTGGGATCACAAAATTCAATAACCTTTCCTGAGTCCATGTCAATCAGGTGATCGTGCTGCATGCAATGATAGGCCTTCTCGAATTGGGCGATATTTTTACCGAACTGGTGCTTGATCACGAGACTACAGTCAAGCAGTAATTCTATGGTATTGTACAGGGTGGCCCGGCTGACCCTGTAGTTTTTGTTTTTCATGAAAATGTAGAGGGATTCGATATCGAAATGCCCATCACGTGAATAGATCTCCTCTAAAATGGCATAGCGTTCCGGTGTCTTTCTATGTCCTTTCTTTTCCAGGTATTCAGTAAATATCTTCTTTACCGTATCCTTCGTTTCTCCACTAACCATATACAGACTAATTAAAAATAATGAGGCTAAAATATAGGTTTTTTTTCTATTTCGGAAAGGAAATGGAATGATTTTTAAAACTTAATCCTTAATCTTCTCGACCCGGTTCACTGCCTCTACACCTTTTATTTTCATGAGATTCATGATCAGGTTGTTCAGGTCTTTAGTACTATGGACATAAAGTTCTATGTTTCCGACAAAAATTCCATCGTGGCTGGAAAGGTTGATGGTCCTGATATTTACGGATAGTTCTTTGGAGATAACAGTGGTAATATGATTATAGATACCAAATTTATCCACCCCCTGGAGATGAATGCTAACCAGGTAACTCAGAATCTTATGCGTGGTCCATTTGGCAGGAATGATCCTGTTTCCCTGGCTTGACATCAGTTTGATGGCATTGGGACAGCTTGCCTTGGGTATGATGATGGACCCGTCCTGGCTGCGGTAACCGATCACACTGTCCCCGGGTATGGGCTGGCAGCATTTGGCAATGCTGTATTCAGGTTCTGTTTCATCTATGTTTTCCCGGATCATGAATGGGGACTTCGGATCTGTTTTATATGACTGGTTTACAGATTTTTTGGAACTGGTTTTCTTGTTCTTCGAAGAAGAGGAGGTGAACTGCAGTTCCCAGTAACGGATCCATTTGTTTTTGGTATTTTTCCTGAGAATCTTTTTCAGTTCTTCCAGTGTGACGATGCCGCTCCCGATCTTACTGTAGAGTTCATCTTTGGATGTGACATCATAAGCGGGCAGCAGTTTTCTCAAAACCCTTGATGAAGGTTTCAGGCTGAATTCTTTCAACCTGTCTTCGAGATCTTTCTTGCCTTTTTCTATCCTGTTCTTGGTTTCGGCCTTGAGGGCGCCTTTAATGGACGATTTAGCCTTGGCAGTGATCACATACTCAAGCCATTCCCTTTTTGCCTTCTGGTTGTCGGAGGTGAGGATCTCAACCTGGTCCCCGCTTTTCAGGATATGATTCAGCGAGACAAGTTTATGATTCACTTTTGCACCAATGGCTTTATTGCCGATCTCTGTATGGATTTCGTAGGCAAAATCAAGGGCTGTAGATTTCTGTGGCAGTGTTTTGATGTTTCCTTTCGGGGTGAAGACCAGGATCTCAGAGGCAAAAAGGTTCAATTTGAAGTCATCCAGGAATTCAAGTGCATTGGAATCGGGATGTTC
Organism: Bacteroides sp.; assembly: GCA_030667765.1. Classification (GTDB taxonomy): domain Bacteria; phylum Bacteroidota; class Bacteroidia; order Bacteroidales; family SM23-62; genus SM23-62. The sequence goes on along the minus strand of DAOUVF010000090.1, from coordinate 646 downwards.
GAGCAACTCCCGGATCCGTTGGATCCATTTATCCAACTCAGAGCTACTTTCCTTACCCTTCTGTTTATACTGGTAGTGGGCAGCAAACCCCCGTTCAGCGATTTCATCCATTCTCCGGCTGCGAATCTGGACCTCAACCCACTTTCCCTTGGGTCCCATTACCGTGACATGCAGGGCTTCGTAGCCATTGGCTTTGGGCGTTGAGACCCAGTCCCGGATCCTGTCAGGTTTGGGTTTGTAATTATCGGTGATGACTGAATAGATATTCCAGCACTGTGTTTTTTCAGGAATGTCAGGCAGTGGATCAAAAACGATACGAATGGCCAGCAGGTCATAGACTTCGTCAAAAAGAACGTTTTTAACCTGCATTTTGTTCCAGATGGAATAAATGGATTTTGGCCGGCCGGTAATATCAAACTCATAGCCCATTTCCCCCAGTATATCTATCAGGGGGAGGGCAAATGAATTGATCATCATTCCCCGCTGTTTCTCATTATCTGCAACCTGGCTCACCAGGTCCTGGTAAATCTTCGGGTACCGGTATTTCAGGCTCAGGTCTTCCAGCTCTGTTTTGATGGCATACAATCCCAGGCGGTGTGCCAGTGGGGCATAGAGGTAGGTTGTCTCTCCCGAGATTTTGATCTGT
>DAOUVF010000338.1 GCA_030667765.1 Bacteroides sp. | reverse complement strand
CCTGGTTTTCCTCTGATAACAATAGGCATGCAGGTCGAACAAAAGGGCATGCCTGTGTTGTTGGAGGAGATACCGGCATACCATTTCAAGCAACTCGTGGAATTCCCGGTGTTTTTTGATGCCGCAGATCCGTATAGGGAAATCTGATATAAACCTGTCCATAAAGGGATCTTCCTCCCGGTAGCGATCTTCTTCCGAAACTGCCAGGATCTCAAGAATTTCCTTTCGGACACGGTGGCCGGAATGCATGGACACTCCTGCATGGAAGGCAGGCGCCTCAAAATGGAATTCACTGGATCCCAGTTCGGTGATGCCCGAGAATGGGAACTCACCATAACATAGTTTCTCTTCGATTTCATAGAGAGAGTACTGCCTTAGTTCCATTATTTGTGTTGTGTGTCGACCAGATCTGCCCCCAGGGTTGGAACGAGCCCGCCACCGGCACTTACATTAATAACGGCGCTGTCAGATACCCTGGTGATGGCCCCGCTGTATTTTCCCTGTAAAGCGAAAGGATTAATATTCACAAATTTTCTTTTAAAGGAAATCCCATCCCCGATTTCCGGGTAAATATCAGTAGGGATATCTACGTATTCCTGGACCACCCAGGACTCATCCTCAATTTGCTGGTTCATTACCCTTTCCCAGGTCTCCTGGCTGGTTTCCAGGCCTATATAAACATTTTTCCCTCCATACATATTAGAGGGCTTGAGTACCAGCAGGTCTTTGTTTTCGAGGATGAAATCCCTGAGATAGACACGTTTGTTCCTGAAGGTTACTTCATTATCCGCAAGTATTTCTGTCCAGGGAATGGTTTCTTTGATCATATTTAGCTCCTTCCTGTTGAATATTCCCTGGAACCGGGGATCTAAAATGAGGGCGAGCACTTTTTTATTCCCCACGATATAAGATCTGAATGAATTACAACAGCAAACCAGCCCGTCTTTTATGCATTGGATGAATTCACCCACCTGGTCATATTTCTGGAGCAGTTCTCGGGTGATTACCCGCCTGTAAACCAGATGCACTTCTTCATCCCGGACCGTGGCCCGGCCGTTTTTGATTTTGAATTGCTGGGGACTTCCAATTACGGTTTTATAACCCTTCTCTGAAAAATATTTCTCCAGCAGCTGAAACTCAGAATAGGTAGAAACCCCCTCCCAGTCCACAATGGCTATAACAGGATTCTCAGGCAGGTACCTGACCTTGGACCGGTATTCGGCATAGCATAGCAGCAAAGATTTGAGGAGTAGATCCTGTCTCCTGGTATAGCTAATTTTCCAGCTCTCGAATAAAGGATATTCCCTGAACAGTTCCCTGAAGCCATCTTCCAGGACATCAGCATAGGCAATACCTGCAGGTGAATCGCAATTGAATTCAAGAAACTTTACAGAATATTCATTCAAAAAGGCATCCAGCCTCGAGATTACCAGTGGTTTCTGATAACCGGGTTCAATCCCGAAGAGTTCATTTTCGAGTGGCGAAAATTTCATAATGTTACGCACCTCTTCATTCCCCATATAGAGATCAATGAATTTGTCCAGTGCGGTGCTCATTACTTCGACCGTTAGTTTCAGTTTCTGCATTTGTTTTTTGGAAACGAAATTAGGTTTCAGCAAGGTGGGCATGGGTTTGCCACTGAAAGTACAATTATGTTCAAGCAGGAATTGGTTGAGAAGCCGGAGTTGCTTGTCAGGATCAATCCGGTGTTTTTCCAGTTGGAAAAGATATGCACTGTTAAGTGAAGATATGTTTGGTAATGCCTTCATCCCAGAGCTGAGTAAATGTACAAAAATCCGGGAATAAACAAACGGGGGATCGGTATACTGGACTTTTATGCTTTTTTTGATTAATTTTGCAATGCCTGTCAATTTTCTTCCCAATTACAATTCTCTCTATTGCCTTGCAATGATCATTAAATAATTGTCCATGAAGAATATAGATAGAATTTATGGTTGTATATACAAGAAAGAATTTCTTAAAACCGTGGAAAAGAATATCCTGCCGGGATCATTTGTGTTGAAAATCTGGAGGCCTTTTCATGGCTTACAGGATAAAATGCCATTGAGGAATATACCCGACTTTTATTTCATGGTAATGGAGGAGGATTATCCACTGGATGCAATCGTCAGGGCCTCTGACAAGATCAGAATGAAGCCTGATCTATGTTTTGATGCCGTAGAAGGGAATATTTATGTCTCGGGACTCACCCATCCGGTGATCAGGATTAAAATCTTTGAAAAAGGCTGTTTGATAAAGGACATTCAGAACCTTTTTACTGACCATGGTTTTGAGATGTCAATGAACAGGGTTTTGATCAAAGAAAGGGGAGTCATTAAACTCAAGAAATATTTTTCTCTCGAGGAGGTTGGCAAGGGTATTTATTTTGACAAAAATACGCCGGAGCTGGCATATTTCAGGCTCCCGCACCAGGTTGAATGGAATTTATTTGAGGAGATCACCAGGCGGATTAGCGTTAATGTTGCCCTTGGCGAATTCGATACTGCATTTGGTGCCTTTCATATCGGCAAAAAAACAGAATACATTATCAGGGTACTGAAACTACAAAGAAGCCTTGATAGTATTGAGCTGATAAAACAAAATTACCTTAACTATATTAATAAGCCGGAATTATTGAATTTGAATGCTGTTTAGATAATTATACAAGCACTTCAATGGTTTTCTTGATCTCTCTTTCAGATACACCATCAATAATTTCCTTCATCTGCTTTATTTTGCTGGCAAATTTTTCTCCTTCCGCAGCACTGATCCAGGCCAGTTGTAATCTCTCTTTATCAATGCCTATCTTCTCCAGTTTCTTCCAGAGCTTCTCTACCCTTTTCAGAGTCTGGTAGTTGGCATCGATATAATGACAATCATTCAGGTGGCAACCAGCAACGAGAACGGCAGCCGCTCCACGCCGGAAGGCATGCAATATGAATTCCTCCGAAATCCTTCCGCTGCACATGGTCCTTATGATCCTGACATTGGGCGGGTATTGCATGCGGCTGACACCCGCGAAATCAGCACCTGCATAGGAACACCAGTTGCAGCAGAAGGCGACTATTTTCTTATCTGCATCCACCTCGGTAACAGCATCAACCTGTGCCAGAATCTGTTCATCCGTGAAATGCCTCATGGTAATGGCGCCTTGCCTGCATTCGGCCCCGCAGGTACCACAGCCCGCACAGGCGGCTTCTATGACATGGGCCGGGATCTTGTTTTTGGGATCCACTTCTATGGCATTGTAAGGACAAACACGGGCACATAGTCCACAGGCATTACAGATATCTTCATTGACGACGGATGTAATGGCTTCCACCTTGATTTTACCGGCCTTCATGAGTATCCCTGCCCTTGAGGCAGCCGCACTGGCCTGTGTAACACTGTCTTTGATATCTTTGGGACCTTCGGCACATCCGGCAAAAAATACTCCCTGGGTGGGCGCATCGACGGGTTTCAGTTTGGGATGCGATTCCATGAAGAATCCATCTGAAGTTTTTGACAGTGTAAACAGCCTTTGAATAACGTCGCTGTCTTTTGCAGGAATGAGGCCTACCGAGAGGACGGCCATATCCACCTCGTGCTCCTCGACCTTTCCAGTGTTGGTGTTCTCAGAAATGATTACCAGGTTCCTGGTATCGGGATCCTCTTTGATCTCGGATGGGAGTCCCCTGATATACATTACCCCCGAACTTTTAGACCGTTTGTAAAGATCTTCAAATCCCTTGCCGAATGCCCTGATATCCAGATAGAAAATTTTAATCTTCGTATCCGGCCAGTGTTCCATGATCAGCAATGAGTCTTTGATGGTATTCATACAGCAGACATTGCTGCAATACGGGTTGCCTTTCTTTTCATTCCGGGAACCGACACATTGGATGAATCCTACTGTTTTAGGTATTTTCTTAGCGCTCGGACGGATCAGGTGGCCGCCACTGGGACCGCCGGCATTGATCAGTCTCTCGAATTCAAGGCTTGTAATGACGTTTTCATACCTGCGATAGCCATATTCCGTCATTT
>DAOUVF010000405.1 GCA_030667765.1 Bacteroides sp. | reverse complement strand
GCAGAAAATAAAGATCCTTGCATGTTCGAGGAATTTGTCAACAATGCTGATCACTTCGATGTTCTCGCTTAGACCAGGTACGCCGGGTATAAGGGAACATATACCGCGGATAATGGCCTTGATTTTCACTCCGGCTGCATTGGCCTGGTAAAGTTTTTTTATCATGTCCTTGTCAACCAGGCTGTTGGACTTGATTATGATATAGGCACTTTTCCCTTCCCTGGCATTTCTGATCTCTGTATCTATCATCATATATAGCCGGTTGCGCATATACAGGGGGGAAACCAGCAAATGTTTGTATTTGAAGGTACGGTAAGTGGCATCGAAAAATGTAAAGATCTTATCAACTTCCTCTGCTATCCGGGGATCCTTTGTCATTAGCGTCAGATCTCCATAGATAACTGCTGTACCTTCATGGGGGTTACCTGTGCCAACAGTAGCATATCTGACCAGTTTTCGTCCTTCCCGCCGGGTGATCAATGTAAGTTTGGAATGCACTTTGAGTCCGGGTAATCCGAATAAAACCCTGGCACCGGCCTCTTCCAGTTTCCTGGCCCAGTGGATGTTGGATTTCTCATCAAAGCGGGCTTGCAATTCGATGATAACGGTCACCTTCTTTCCGTTCATGGCAGCGGCAATGAGTGCGTTGATAACCCTTGAATTTGTGGCAACCCTGTACAGGGTAATACTTACAGACCTGACCACGGGGTCAATGGACGCTTCTCTCAGGAGATTGATATAATGATCAAATCTCTGATAGGGACAATGAAGCAGGACATCCTTTTTATTCAATACCTCCAGGATGCTTTCATGAGGCTGGATCAGGGGATGTGAAACGGATGGCGTGGGTGTGTAGACCATCCTTTTACCACCCAGGTTGGGGAATTTCATGTAATCTTTGAAATTGTGGTACCTGTCCCCGGGGATCAGGTTATCACCTTCATCGAGTTTCAGGTGGTCTTTAAGGTATTCAAACAGGTCTTTCGGCATGGAACTGTCATAGACGAACCTGACAGGCTGTCCTTTCATTCGGTCGGAAACACTTGCATCAATGATCTCCAGGAAGCTTTTCGACAGGTCATTATCAATATCCAGCTCGGCATCACGGGTCAGCTTAATGGTATATGCCTCGAGCTGGTCATACTGGAAAATACCGAAAATATCATCCAGGCAGAACCGGATAACATCGTCGAGCAGGATGACAAACTGGTTCCTGCCGGCAGGAGGAAGAACCAAGAAGCGGCCGATCTCATCGCTGGGGATCTCGATCAGGGCATATTCCGGCTCAATAAGAGATTCACTGCTGGAAAGTTTGATTGCCAGGTAAATAGATTTATCTGTAAGCCCGGGAAATTTTTTGATATTGTGCAGCATTACCGGTGTAATGACAGAGAGAACCTTGTCCTGGAAATATGTTCTGACATAATCAGATTGCACCTCGTTCAATTCATCTTCCCTGATGATGAAAACATGTTGCTTTGCAAGGTCGCTGATCAGGGTCTGGTAGGTTTCTTCAAATTTTTTTGAAAGCAGAAGCACTTTTTTCTGGATCTCATTCAGGATCTTCTTGGGCTTTTCCCTGTTTTTGGCACCCATGGATTCTTCCACATCGATCATGCGTTTGATGGTAGCGACCCGGACCTTGAAAAATTCATCCTGGTTATTGGAAAAGATGCCCAGGAAACGGAGGCGTTCAACAAGTGGTACCTTGGGATCAATAGCTTCCTGCAGGACCCTCTCATTGAATGCAAGCCAGCTGATTTCGCGGTTAATAAATTTCTTCTTCAATGCCATAGAATGCCTGAAATGATAGGATTAAGTGGGTTTTGAGATACAAATGTAACAAAAACCTGCGAGTCTTTTATTACAGATAGCGTTTGGGATAATCAAAAAAATCTTCCTCTGGCTTTACTTTGCCAATTTCTTCCCAGCTGTCAATCTTGTAACTCAAACTGACAACTCCAGCGGTGGGGATATTGTCTAGATAATGATCCATCAGGTGGTTTGCCAGGGAGGTAAAAGCGGGGTTGTGTCCGAAGATAAGAATGTGGGAAAGTGAGGCCTTCTGACTGCGTATCAGGTCAATCAAATCCTCATTGTAACCCATGTATATACTGTCCTCTATGGTGATCTTTTCATAGGGGAATTTCAGGATGCGTGCAAAAATTATGGATGTATACAGGGCTCTGTTAGCCGGACTTGTAAGGAAAAGGTCGGGGACTACCTTCCGCTCGGATAATTTTTTGGACATCAGGTAGGCATTGTTTATGCCACGGGGACTGAGAGGGCGGTCGATATCGGAAATGTCTTCGAAATCCCAGCTGGATTTTCCATGCCGGACAATATGAAGGGATTTTGTCATGATAAATGATTTTCACCAAATTTAATGAAAAACAGCAATGCAAGCGAGTCCCGCAAGAAGGTATTTTCCAGGCAATGAGATTTACAGGAGGTTACTTGCCAATTCCGCAAGGAAGGACCGTTCTCCCTTGACCAGGTTTACATGCGCAAATATTTCCTGTCCCCTCATCTTGTCAGACAGGTAGGAGAGTCCGTTGGAATGGGAATCAAGATATGGTGAATCAATCTGCTCAATATCCCCGGTAAAGACCATCTTGGTTCCCTCACCTGCCCTGGTGATGATGGTTTTTACCTCGTGTGGGGTCAGGTTCTGCGCTTCATCTACGATAAAGAAAACGCGTGAAAGGCTCCTTCCGCGAATATAAGCCAGGGGCGTAATCACCAGTTTTTCACTCTTGAGCATCTCATCGATTTTGGTGAATTCAGGACTTTGCTGGCTGAATTTATGCTTGATCACCGCGAGGTTATCCATCAGCGGCGCCATATAAGGTTCGATCTTTTCCTTGACATCCCCGGGAAGGAATCCCATGTCCCTGTTGGCCAGGGGAACGATCGGCCTGGCCAGGAAGATCTGGGTGAATAATTTACGCTGGTAAAGAGCTGCTGCCAGTGCCAGCAGTGTTTTCCCTGTACCTGCCTTGCCGGTCAGTGAAACCAGCTGGACCTCCGGCCTCATAAGGGCATCCAGGGCAAATGCCTGTTCGGCTTTCCGGGGATCTATCCCATATGCTTTCTGCTTTTCTACCCGGTCCATTACCTCATTGAATGGATCATAATGTGCCAGTGCACTGGATTTGCCGTTCTTCAGGATATAATACTGATGGGCTGCAGGTTTTGTCTCAAAATTAAAATCCTGTACCGGAACTCCATCGTATTCCTCGTACATCCTGGATATCAGTTTTGTGCCCATCCCTTCAACCGTGGATATCCCCTTGTACAGTTCATCGATATTAGCCACCTTGTCATTCTTG
>DAOUVF010000230.1 GCA_030667765.1 Bacteroides sp. | reverse complement strand
CGGTTCAGGAACTCAGGGGCGAAAGCGTTCTTCAATGCCTTCTGTATGACGGACTTGTTATAATCATTGCTGCTTTCCTGCTTGGTCTTAGTATTAAATCCTACACCCTGCCCAAAATCTTTTAATTGCCTGGTACCAATATTGGATGTCATAATGACAATGGTATTTCTGAAATCCACCCTTCTTCCAAGACTGTCAGTTAACTGTCCTTCATCCAACACTTGAAGTAGGATATGGTATACATCGGGATGTGCCTTTTCGATCTCATCCAGCAACACTACCGCATAAGGTTTCCTCCTGACCTTTTCGGTCAATTGTCCGCCTTCTTCATAGCCTATATAACCCGGAGGTGCTCCAACAAGCCTTGACACAGAAAACTTTTCCATGTATTCACTCATGTCTACACGGATCAGGTTATCGGCTGAATCGAAAAGGTACTGGGCGAGTACTTTTGCCAGCTGGGTTTTACCCACTCCTGTCGGACCGAGAAATATGAATGTGCCTATGGGTTTGTTAGGATCTTTTAATCCGGCACGGTTGCGTTGAATGGACTTTACTACCTTGGCTATGGCTTCATCCTGACCGATCACCGAGTTTTTCATCTCATCACCCATCTTCAACAGCCTTGCGCCTTCTGCCTGCGCGATACGCTGCACGGGAACACCTGTCATCATGGCCACAACTTCGGCCACCTTCTCCTCATCAACCATTTCACGGTTCGCGGAAAGTTCTTTTTCCCATTTGGACTTTTCCTGGTCCAGCAGATCCAGGTATTCTTTTTCCCGATCCCGGAAACTGGCAGCGCGCTCAAAATTCTGATTCTTTACGGCTTTGATCTTCTCGCGCTTGGTTTCCTCGATGTCCTCTTCCAGTTTCAGTATCCTTTCCGGAACCACAATATTGGAAATGTGAACCCTTGAACCAGATTCGTCAAGGGCATCGATGGCTTTATCCGGCAGGTGCCTGTCACTGATATAACGTTGTGTAAGGAAAACGCAGGCTTTGATGGCATCATCCGTATAGGTTACATTATGATGATCCTCGTAGCGTTCCTTGATATTGTTCAGTATTTCAACTGTCTCTTCAGCATCCGTGGGTTCAATCATGACCTTCTGGAAACGTCTTTCCAATGCCCCGTCCTTTTCAATGTGCTGCCTGTATTCATCCAGGGTAGTAGCTCCGATGCATTGAATGTCACCCCTGGCCAGGGCAGGCTTCAGCATATTTGCTGCATCGAGTGAACCGGTGGCACCTCCAGCGCCAACTATGGTATGGATCTCATCAATGAAGAGTATGATGCTTGTTGTTTTGCTAAGCTCATTCAGAATGGCTTTCATTCTCTCTTCGAACTGCCCACGGTATTTTGTACCCGCTACAATGCTGGCAAGATCGAGGGTGACCACCCGCTTACCGAAAAGTACCCGTGAAACTTTGCGCTGTATGATACGGTTAGCAAGTCCTTCGGCGATGGCAGATTTTCCAACACCTGGTTCCCCTATTAAAATGGGATTGTTCTTCTTCCTGCGGCTGAGGATCTGGGCAAGTCGTTCAATCTCACGTTCACGCCCTACAATCGGATCCAAACGGTCTTCCTCAGCAGCCTTGGTAAGATCTATGCCAAAATTATCCAGTACCGGTGTTTCCGAACTGGATTTACTGGTCTGTTGCCCACCACCGGCTCCCTTGGAACCTTCATAAGGCCCTTTTCCTTCTTCATCATCATCTTCATCTCCAGGAAATTCTGACCTTGCAGTCCCTTTCTTAGTGCTTTCCAGCTCAAGCCTTACAGAATCATAATCGATATTGTGTTCCTTCAGCACCTGGGTGGCAATGGAATTCTCATCTTTCATGATGGCCAGGAGCAAATGCCCTGTATCGATGGTATCATCCTGCAGTGATTTTGCTTCAAGATATACCAGTTTCAATACCTTTTCTGCACTTTTAAGCAAGGGGATATTGTCAGTGTCACTGACTTTTATTGCACTTTCCGGACGGATCAATTCTTCAATCGACCTCCGCAGATCGTATAATTCTGCTCCCATCAGGATCAGTATATCAATGGCCAATCCTTCTCCATCCCGCAAAATGCCCAAAAAAAGGTGTTCGGTACTGATATGAGCATTCCCCAGACGGACAGACTCCTCCTTGCTGTATGACAACACATCTTTGATCCGCTGTGAAAATCTGGCATCCATCTTATCTAAAACATTGATTAGACAAAGGTTAAAAATAAATATCTGATTGCAAAGATAGCAATAATAATAGTAACAAATATAAACACTAAAATGTTGAAAAATTGGTCAGCAAAATGACTAAATAATAGGCAATAATTAGGTATTTTCGAAGTTTGAAATCTGTAATCTATATGGAAGATCTAAGATTGAAAAATTTAAATTTTAAAAGATTTATTTACAGGTATTTAATTCCCCATTTTCCCGTTTCCGAGGACCTTATAATCTGAATTATTGTCTGATTTTTCATTTTTTAATCTTAACATATTATAAATTGATGGAATATGGCAGAAGAAGAAAAGGTAATTAGGGTCAATATTGAGGAGGAAATGAAGTCCGCCTACATCGACTATTCGATGTCGGTAATTGTATCAAGGGCTTTGCCTGATGTGAGGGATGGACTAAAACCTGTGCATAGAAGGGTCCTTTATGGAATGTCGGATCTCGGTATGGCATCAAACAGGCCCTATAAAAAATCTGCAAGAATCGTGGGAGAGGTGCTTGGTAAATACCACCCCCATGGCGATTCATCAGTATACGAGGCGATGGTCAGGATGGCCCAGGAATGGTCTCTGCGTTACCGCCTGGTCGATGGTCAGGGCAACTTCGGCTCCGTGGATGGTGACAGTCCGGCTGCAATGCGATACACGGAAGCAAGACTGCGTAAAATTGCTGAGGAGACACTTTCAGATATCGATAAGAATACCGTAGATTTTCAGCCGAATTTCGATGATTCACTGGAAGAACCCACGGTATTGCCAACACGGATCCCCACCTTGCTGGTCAACGGGGCTTCAGGGATCGCTGTCGGTATGGCTACAAATATGCCACCTCATAACCTTAGTGATACCATAGATGCAATCATTGCTTACGTTGAGAATAAAGATATTGAGATCGATGAATTAATAGATATTATCAAGGCTCCGGATTTTCCAACGGGTGGTATTATCTATGGCTACCAGGGAGTAAGGGAAGGCTATGAGACTGGCAGGGGTAGAATTGTGGTCAGGGCCCGTTCGGAAATCGAGGTCACATCTTCCGGCCGGGAGAAGATCATTATAACTGAAATACCTTATCTCGTCAACAAAGCCGAGATGATCCGAAAGACAGCCGATCTAATCAACGAAAAGAAAATAGAAGGGATCTCTTTTCTCAATGATGAATCTGACCGCAACGGGATGCGTATTGTTATCATCTTGAAAAAAGATGCAAATGCTCATGTGGTTCTTAATAAGCTACTTAAGTACACCCAGCTACAAACGAGCTTTAACGTTAATAACATTGCCCTGGTGAATGGCAGGCCACGCATGCTAAATTTGAGGCAGGTGATCAGTTATTTTGTCAAGCACAGGCATGAGGTTGTCGTACGCCGGACCCGGTATGATCTTGAACAAGCTGAGAAAAGGGCACATATCCTGGAAGGATTATTAATTGCACTGGATAACCTGGATGCTGTAATAAAACTAATCCGGTCATCCAGGACCCCGGATATAGCCAGGGATGGCCTTATCAAACAATTTGAACTTACTGAAATCCAGGCCAGGGCAATCCTGGATATGAGGCTTCAAAGGCTTACCGGACTGGAACGGGATAAGATCAAGGAAGAATATGAAGAGCTACAACGCCAGATTGAAAACTTTAACAAAATCCTTTCTGATGAAGCTCTGCGCATGCAGATTATCAAAGATGAACTGGTTGAGATAAAAGAGAAATACGGAGATGAGCGCCGGACTGAAATTGTACCCAATGCAGAGGAATTCAATCCAGAAGACTTTTATGCAGATGACGACATGGTCATCACTATCTCTCATCTTGGCTACATAAAAAGGACCCCACTTACAGAATTTCGCACACAGAGCAGGGGAGGTGTAGGTGCAAAGGGTTCAGTTACCCGTGACGAAGATTTTGTAGAGTATATGTATACTGCCACCATGCACAATACCATGCTTTTCTTTACAGAGAAGGGCAAGTGTTACTGGATGAAAGTTTATGAAATCCCTGAGGGGACGAGGATTTCCAAGGGCAGGGCTATCCAGAACCTGATCCAGATCGATCCTGAGGATAAGGTTAAAGCGTTTATCAACGTACAAAACCTGACTGACCAGGAATATATAAACAACAATTATATAGTTCTCTGCACCTCTAAAGGCATTATTAAAAAAACAGCCCTTGAAGCCTATTCACGTCCTCGACAGAATGGTATCATTGCCATCAATGTAAGGGAAGGGGACAATCTTCTCGAAGCCAGGTTAACAAATGGCCAGGCTGAGATTTTGCTTGCCAAAAAATCTGGCAAAGCCATCCGGTTTAATGAAAGCAGAGTGCGGCCAATGGGTAGAAATGCGGCTGGTGTGAAAGGTGTCACCTTATCAGAAGATCCGAAGGATTCAGTTGTTGGTATGGTATGCCTGGAAGACCATGATCATGATATCCTGGTAGTTTCGGAAAAAGGATTTGGAAAACGATCAGATGTAGAAGGTTACCGGATTACCAACAGGGGAGGCAAAGGAGTCAAAACTATAAATATTACAGATAAAACGGGTCAACTTATTGCAATCAAGGAGGTTACAGATGCAGACGACCTAATGATCATCAATAAATCGGGTATTGCTATCAGAATGCGTGTTACGGATATGAGGGTTATGGGACGAGCTACTCAGGGGGTCAGGGTTATTAACCTGAAAAAAGGAGACTCCATTGCATCTGTTACCAAAGTACATGGTTACGAAAATGGGGATGAAAATGGAAATGAAGGAAGTCAGGAAACATCATTAGAAAGTGATGTGACTGAATAAAAAATTCAATATATTTGATATATATGAAAAAAATCATTTCAAGTTTTGGCAAGGAATTTGAACTTTGTTACCTAAATGGCATATTTTTACGCCAGAATAATAATTTAAACCAAATATAATTAACATGAAACGTTTAATAATTGCATCCATTTTCTTAGCTGGTGTATTTTCAGCGTATTCTCAGGACCCGGCCACACCAACCCTGAATTATTCATCGCTGGAGAAAAAATTGAGCAAGAGCGATGAAGCAATAAATGATGCAAAGGACAAAGTAAAAGCCAGTACCTGGTTCAACAGAGGAGAATTGTTCCTTGATATTCATGAAGTCAATACTGAATTTATCAGGTTAGGCATGCCTTCATCAGAAACCAAGTTATACCTGAAGGAACCGAAT
>DAOUVF010000396.1 GCA_030667765.1 Bacteroides sp. | reverse complement strand
TTCCTGAGCGGTCAGCCGGGTGATCCGGTCAATGCAGCGTGTATCTTCATCACCGCTGAACTCGAATATGGTCTGTTCCTGCAGGACGGTATGCCATCTTTCCTCTTCACCAGGTACCTGCCAGTCCGCGGCTATTTCAAGGACACCCCCGTCATCACGGCTCTCTGCACGTTTTACGCCCCTGTGCAGTACCCGTCCATAATGTCCCTTCCTGTCTTCCGGGATGGATGATGAATTACCCCAGAAATCATAACCGTTCACATCGCCAAAATTGAACCACAGGCCTGTGTGGTGGGGATGGTCGACATTCTCCCGCTCTCTAGGATCAAGCGGGTATCCCCTGGTGATAAGGGTCCCAGTTGCAGTCCGGATGGGAAACAGAACCGGTTTTTCAAGATCAGGCGGATAGATGTATGAGGTAAACAGATCTCCATCGATGTATATATCCACCTTTTGCTTTTCACGGTAATCAACTAGAACCACTCCCTTTTTAAGGGATGATTCCAGGTCGCCGACTGCCTTTTTTTGCTTTTGGCTACAACTTCCCAGTAGAAGAATTGCAGTTAATAAAATTGCTAATGTGTTCTTCATAACATTTTTTTTATTAAGATTTATCAGTCCAGCCTTCTGATTTTAATATTCCTGAAAGAAACATCATATCCATGTTCCTGTAAAAGGATATGTCCTTCCTCTGCTTCACCAAAATTATCCCATTTATTATACTTGCTGATCGCTACCAGTTCCCTGAATTCTTTGGAACCTCGTACAAATTCAACCTGTTTGCTTCCATTCAGGTAATGTTCCACCTTATTGTCTTTCGAAACTATCTTTGCCATGTTCCACATACCGGGTTCCCTGATATATTTGTCCCCTGCCGGGATAAGGTCATATAGTGAAGCTGCAGTATGGTTGCCATCCCTTCCTGCCTTGGCATCCTCATGCCTTTCATCATCCAGGAGCTGGTATTCCAGTCCGATTGCGGATCCCGTGGTTTCTTCATTGTCAGTAACATAATACTTAATCCCACTGTTTGCACCGGGGGTTAGTTTGAATTCAAGGGACAGCTCAAAATCTGAAAATTGTTCCCTGGTGACAATACCACCAGCTTCGGTTGATTCACCACCACTCTCTGCATACAGAGCGAGGATACCATCCTCAACCGTCCATCCTTTTTCAGGAAATGTTTCTTTGTGTGCACCCCTCCATTTTTCAGTTGACTTCCCATCAAACAGCATTTCCCATCCATCGGCTTTTTCTGCATCCGTCAGCTGGTTTGCCAGCGAAAACACCTTTGCGGGAATGGGATCCTCACCCCTGAACCGGTATGTCTCCAGGTCTTCGGTAATGATCCCGATATCCTTCCATTTAACCTCCACGCCTACCGTTGCAGGATTCTTTTCTGCATTGATACCATGTACCTGGAAAGCAATAAACCCACTTTTATCCATGGCATCCACCAGGTTGGCACACATGACACCATTGATCCAGGTCTTGATGGAATTTCCGATGGCTTCCACCCGGTAATGATTCCATTTTCCGTTTTTAAATGCTTTGCGCCCGGCCTCATTGTCTGCCAGGTCATGCAACCATGCCCTGCGGGCTTCATCATATATGCCGCCGCTATAGGCCCTCCGGGACGGATCGATCTCCACCTGGTACCCGTGCACCCTGCCGTTGAGATAGGCATTGCTTCGGATCTGTACGCCTGAATTAAGCAGGGTGTCGACCATAATGCTGTACTTGAGTATGAAATCACCATATTGTTTATTTGTGGCCAGGAAACTGTTCGGGGTATTGGCTACAGTGGTCCCGGTGATCACACCATTCTCCAGTTCATAGATCGCCTCACCGCCCAACTGTGTAAAATCATCCAGGTTATCCGGATTGAAGAGGGGTGTCCATGGTTCTGTTTCACAGGAGCTGAAAGCAATAATAAACAGTAAGATCAGCATTCCATTCAGGAATTTCAGTGTTTTTTTCATGTTTTGGGGTATTGAATGAATTATAAAAATAAGATATTTTACACAATCAGAATTTAATGATTGTCAACAAATTGTTTCAACCAGGCAATAAAATCTGCTCCAAGGTCCTCCCTTTTTGATCCGTATATCACATTCGTTTTCAGGAAATCAAGTTTATTCCCTATATCATACCTGATACCATCAAATCTCAAACCATACATATTATAGTCCTGAAGCATCAGGTGCATGGCATCAGTCAGCTGGATCTCATTATTCTTGCCAGGCTGTACAAGCTTTAGATAATCAAAGATCCTGGGCGTAAATACGTATCTTGAAGCGATGGCCAGGTTTGAAGGTGCTTCCTCGATGGATGGTTTCTCGATGAAATCCGAAACCTTGAAAATATTTTCTTCGACTTCCGATCCGCCGATTATCCCATACCTGCTTACGGCTTCCCGTTCAACCTCTTCCAGGGCTACAACAGATCCCTTGTACTTATCGAATACCTCGATCAACTGCCTTGTAACCGATCCGTACCTGCTTTCAATCAATGTATCACCGAGCAGGATGGCGAAAGGTTCATTATTGACATGGTGCTGTGCATACCGGATAGCATCCCCCAGTCCATGCAATTCCCTCTGCCAGATAAAATGAATATCCGCCAGGTTGGTTATGGAGCGGATCTCCTCGAGTAATTCAAACTGCTTCTTCTCTTCCAGCTGGTATTCAAGTTCCATATTCCTGTCAAAATGTTCCTCAATGGCCCTTTTCCCTTTCCCGATGATCATAAGGATATCGGTAATACCCGCTTCAACAGCTTCTTCTACAACATATTGAATAGTGGGCTTATCGACTATCGGAAGCATCTCTTTCGGCTGCGATTTGGTTGCCGGCAAAAACCGTGTGCCGAATCCGGCGGCCGGTATTACTGCTTTTTTAATTCCAGACATATTGTGAACTGCTTATAAAATTTCCGGTTTAATAATTACTATATTCTTCTTACCCAGGGCCTCCTTCAGGTTTTCATACATTCTATTATCCTCAAAAGCACCGATAATGGCCCCGCCGGATCCGGTGAATTTGGCAGAAGCACCTGCTGATCTGGCAAGTTCTACCATTTCAATGTTCTTACTGCTGATATTCATAACGGATCTTCTCAGGTCGAAATTCTGGTTGATCCGCTGATTTAGTTTTTCCCGGTCACCTGTTTCCAGGGCCTTCCTGCCATGAATGGTGATCTCAGCCCAGCTGTCAATGGCTTCTACGACTTCCTTGACACCAAAGTTATACCGCTCCCTGAAATCATTGTGAACCACCTCTGAACCTTCCGAAAGATCATTCTGATATGCTATATACAGGTTTTGCAGATGTTTTCTCTCAACGGGTTCGTAAATGCCGTAGTTCCTTGATTCCATGATATCCCGGTCAAAGTCCATAAATACAGGCACCTCATAGGCCTGTGCTACCCTGTCCTGAAGACCGGCTCCTATACCCCGTTCCTC
>DAOUVF010000416.1 GCA_030667765.1 Bacteroides sp. | reverse complement strand
ATCAAGGAAGTTCTCAGGATAGCCTTTCTGGTCTCCCAGTCCAAACAGGGCAACCCGCTTACCTTTCAGGTCCATGTCTTCGAGTTCGGGCCCAAATTCATCCCAGTGGTTGGGCAGTTCTCCATCAAACCAGGTGGCCGTTCCGCAGATCAGCTTGTCATATTGCAGGAACTCATCCGCTGTGACCTCCTCTATATTTACCAGTTCGATGCTTGCATCCTTCCCGAATGCTTCCTTGATGCGTTTGGCGATCTTGCCTGTTTTCTGTGTATTGAAACTGTAGACTATGGCTATTTTTTGCATGGCTTTGTATGATTAGTATTGCAGCAGATCCCTGGCAGCTGTGAGTATCTTTTCAGTATTTGGCAGGATGGCAGCTTCCAGGATCCGGTTAAAACCCACCGGGGTAAAAGTCGATCCTACCCTTTTGACGGGTCCATCGAGGTATTCGAAAGCTTCCTCATTGATCATTGCAGCCAGTTCACCACCGAAACCTGCAAAGACTTTGTCTTCGTGAACGATCAGTATCTTGCCGGTCTTCTTAACAGAAGTTAATATGGTCTCCCTGTCAAGCGGGATCAGCGACCGCAGGTCAATGACCTCGACACTGACATCATCTTCCTCAGACAGCTTTTCGGCAGCTTCCAGGCACATATGGCTGGTATTGCCGTAGGTGATCATGCTCAGATCCTCTCCTTCCCTGCGGGTCCTTGCCTTGCCGAAGGGTACCTCAAAATCATCAGGGACGGGTGTGGCGGCTTTTGGCGCATTATATAATGCCTTGGGTTCCATATAGAAATTCAGTCCCCTGGAACGCATACAGGTACGAAGCAAACCTGCTGCATCATCTGCAAACGAGGGATATACCACCCTGACACCTGGGAAGGTGGTGATGCACCCTTCAATGGTCTGTGAATGATAGAGTCCCCCGCCGATATATCCCCCCGAAGCCAGCCGGATGGTGACATTGGGCGAAAACTGCCCTTTGGTTCGCCAGTATTCATGTGTTGTTTCCACAAATGCTTCCATGGCAGGCCAGAAATAATCGGCAAATTCTGCTCCCTCGGCAACAATCCGGATCTTGTCATTGAACCTGCTCATTCCATTGGCTGTCCCGACAATAAAATCCTCTGCAATTGGGGCATTGAAAACCCTTTCCTTACCGAATTCCTTCTGCATTCCCTTGGTCACGTTAAAAACACCGCCTTTTTCCTTATGGGCCACATCCTGTCCCCATAGATAGGTATCTGGATTATGGCGGAATTCTGCCTTCAGGGTCTCGTTCAGGGCCTGTATCAGTTTGATGGGCTCTCCATCATGCTGGTGTGTCCCATCGGTATATTTTTCAGGCACATAGGGTTCTGGGAGAATATAATCATGTATGGAATCCGGGGAAGGATCCGGTGCGGCCATTCCAGCCTTATGGGCCTTCTTGACCACCTGTTTCATTTCTTCTTCAATGGCGATCAGCTCCTCATCCGTGAATCGTTCATAGCGCAGTAAGAGCCGGCGGTATTTTGCCAGGGGATCGTATTGCTTCACATAGTTTAGTTCGAAATCATCCCTGTACAGCTCATGTGCATCCGAGTTGGAATGGGAATGTATCCTAACGCAGTTTGCCTGGACAATGACAGGCTCTTCATATTTTTCAATATGCTTACGGGCTTCCACAAGGGTATTCATCGAATCGAATACATCCTTGCCATTGCAATGAATGATCCTCAGGTTCTTGAAACCGGAGAAATTATCCGCTACTTTCCGGCGGGCGGTCTGGTCTTTTTTGGGGACAGATATCCCGTATCCATTGTCCTGGAACACGAAAAGAACGGGAAGCTTCTCATTGGATGCCCCGTTGATGGCCTCGTAAACATAACCTTCAGAAACGGATGACTCCCCCTGCGAACAGATGGAAATACCTGGAGTTTTGTATTTCTTCAGGGCCCGGCCCACGCCAACGGCATGCAGAGCATGATTCCCGGTGGCTGAGGAGACGTTGTGAATATTCCATTCGGGCTTGGCGAAATGATTTGACATGTGACGCCCCCCACCGGCCACATCCAGGTCCTTCGATATTCCGTTATAGATGATCTCTTCGGCTGTCATGCCGGCTGAGATAGCTGTCAGCATATCCCGGTAATAAGGAAAAAGATGATCCGTTTCCCTGTCGAAGATCTGTCCGATTGCCAGTTGTATCCCGTCATGACCGGCGAAAGCTGCATGGTAGGACCAGCCAATGGCCTGCTTGAGATAATTCGGTGCCCTGTCATCCAATATGCGGCCAAGGGTCATCAGGCGGAACCATTTTTCAAGGGTTTCCTTATCTGTCGTCTTTATGCTATATTTTCCTTCTTTACTCATGATCTGCTAAATTACCTTATTACCATCGAAATTTTCAAGGTAGTCGGCAAGCTTCCTGAGGAATGCCCCCCCATAGGCCCCGTCAATGATCCTGTGATCGTAGGTCAGGGAAAGGAACATCTTATGCCTGATCCCGATGACATCACCGGTAGGAGTTTCAATAACAGCAGGTTTCTTTTCCACTGTTCCGATAGCCAGGATAGCCACCTGTGGCTGGTTGATTATAGGTGTTCCCATTACATTCCGGAAAGTACCGAAATTGGAAATGGTGAAGGTCCCTCCCTGGATATCATCCGGACTCAGCTTGCTGTTCCTGGCATCATTGGCCATCTTGTTCAGTGCTTTGGTCAGGCCCAGCAGGTTCAGGGAATCTGCCCGCTTGATGACCGGAACAATCAGGTTGCCTGTCGGCAGCGCCACAGCAATGCCCAGGTTAATAGCTTTTTTCAGGATGATCTTGTCCCCGTCCAGCGAGGAATTGATCATCGGAAAATCTTTCAGGGCCTGGATAATAGCCTCCATGAAAACCGGAAGATAGGTGATCTTCTCCCCTTCCCGTTGAAGAAACTCATTCTTCACCCGGTTTCTCCACAACACAATATCCGTCACATCTGCCTCCAGCATATTGGTAACATGGGCTGAGGTCTGCTTGGACATGATCATATGGTTAGCGATCAGTTTCCGTAGCCTGTCCATTTCAATGATCTCATCTTCAGCACCGACTGAGACTGAAACCTTGGGTTTAGCTGGTGCTGCAGGTTTGGAAGCAACCGGTGCTTCAGATGGGGCAGCGGCAGGTTTGGAAGCAGCTGGGGCAGCTGCAGGGATCGTCCGTGACTTTAAATAATCAAGAATGTCCTTTTTCTGTACCCT
>DAOUVF010000083.1 GCA_030667765.1 Bacteroides sp. | reverse complement strand
ACCTACAAATCCTTTGTTATCCTCTCTCCTTAATTCAATCCAATCGCCTGTTTCAAGTTTTCCATCCTTTCTTGACCGGGTTTTTTGTTCCAACATACTCTGCTCAAATTCTTTCTTATTTACCTTAAGCCCATGTTCTTTCAGAATCAACTCCGTAAGATCAAGGGGGAATCCATAAGTGTCGTAAAGTTCAAAGGCAGAGGTTCCATTCAATTCAGATTTTTTTTCTTTCCTGGCTTTATTGATCAATTCATTCAAAAGTTCAATCCCTCTTTCCAGGGTTTTCAAAAACGAAGCTTCTTCTTCTTTTATCACTTTTACTTCTTTCTTCTGTGCCTTGCTCTCAAAGCTCGAGATGAATATAAGGAGTATGGAGATGAATACCACATTGATTATCATGCCGAGCACAACCAGCACAGCTAACAGGTTTTTTGGGAATAACTCCAAAGTATTAAGTACAGGAACAATCTCCACCTGTACAAGAACCATATAAACCACATACCACACGATATTCAGGATGGCCGCCGCGTAAGCAATGTTTTTATATGACCTTTTTCCAGCCAGGTAAAGGATTCCGGAAAGTATATACAGGGTTGCGATCAGAAATATGCAGGGAAAGATATTTCCTATCAATCCGTATACAGAATCAAGCATGGCAGGCACATCGATGACCTCATACACTTCAGGTGGCCATTGAAAATGCTCGAAGAATGCTTCCTGGACCTTGATCAGGATTGAGATAACAGTAGCCCAGATCAGTCCAAGGGTACCATAGACAATGGAAATGATACTTGCTGCTTTCATTGGCTTATAAGATTAACCTGCATATCCAGTGTAACTGACAGATGCACATCGGGACCGGTGAAAAGGTTGGTAACACTGAATGGTATACTGATATCGCTCTTACCTTCCTTTCCCTGTATAAGGTTTGAAAGCCGCAGTATGGCGGTCCTGCCTGGATACAGGACCATCTCAGTTGCGTAACTAAAACCCTCAAGTCTCTCACCCATAGTCAATTTAAACGTTATATCAGACTCATTTATCACCTGGACATAGCTGGCATTTTTTCCTTTCAGTATAACAGGTTGGGAGATCACCCGGACAGACTCATCAAAAATGGCTTTCAAAAATGCTGGCTGCCCGTATAGCTCATTGCCTCTCCAGACAGCTGTCCGGCCCGCCAGTAAGGCTTCCTGGACAGAGTCGTTATTTGTCTCCCGGGCAAAGACCAGTGTGAGGCTTCTGGTTCCTTCACTACCTGATGGAAAGTCCAGTCCTGTCGGATTGTGAACATCCGAGTTTCCAAGGATGGGAATTCCTTTCTCAAGACACCACTGGTAGGCAAGCGGGTAATAGGAACTTCCATTTACGATCTCCATGCCATGCATCCAGCCCAGATCATAGATACTGTCATGTTCATCATACCAGATAGGGATCTCATCTTTCTGTCTCCATCCCGGATGATTCCAGAAGATGTAAGCTCCCTGGTCAACAGCGGCACTCATCGATGCCCAGAAATCTTCCTGGTCAAGTGCTGCAACATCTTCCAGGAACAGGCAGTTAAAATGCCCGGGGGGCATCTTCCTGGTAATTTCTGCCGCCTTTATAAGTAGCAGTCCCATATTATCAGCATGAGGTTTGGCAATTTCATATGCCCTGCCAAACTGAACAGGGAGATCATCTTTATGGGGATGATATTCAATATGATCTGTAATGGCTATCGCATCCAGCCCTTCCTGCCATGCCTCTGCGACACGAATAGAAGGCCAGACATTACCATCCGAAAAAACAGTATGCATATGGAAATCACACTTCAGGGTAAGATAGCCAGGTATATCCGGTATGTTAATGACCCGGCGGGTATTGGGCTGGGCATTTACATTCAGCTGTAAGACCAGCAGGGCTACTGACAGGAAATAGCATTTATTCATAATTCAGTGATTTGATGGTTAATTATTTTTTTTACCCAGGGAAATGATCTGGGTGGGCCTGGAAATTCCATTCTCCAGGAAGTGTTCCTGGAGAACTGCTATGCGTTTGTTATAATTTTCACGTTCAGGATGTTCAGATATCTCATCCAGCCAGCCGGTCATTCTGGCTATGTATTCATCGACATTGGCCGGATTTTTTGGAGCCGGTTCCTCAGGCTGGTACTCGGTCAGCACAAGATCTTCCAGTCCCACAGAATAGATCAAATCAAAAAGGTCTTTCCGGAAATAGGTTGTATTATGGCTCACACCAAGAAGCTGATCGATCTCCGACCTGAGATGATGATAGAGCAAATATGATTGCTGAGAGGCTGAAGAACCATCCTGGATCATCTCATTGATAAGAAAATAACCGCCTTGTTTCAGCACCCTCTTCATTTCGTCAAGTGTTTGCCGGTCATTTTCCACATGATGCAGCGCCTTGGATATGGTGACAAAATCAAATGAACCATCTTCAAAGGGAAGAGACAGGGAACTGGTTTTTATGAAGCTGAATGCCTCCCCCTTAAACATTGTACCGGCTTCCTGGAGGACTGACTCATCCACATCAACGCCCGTGACTGAATCAAATGAGCCTAATGATTGTACAAGTATCTCTATGAACTGTCCGGATCCACAACCTATATCCAGTACCTTTCCCCCATTGATCCCCGAGAGCAATTCTCCAAATATCATATTATCCGTCCTGATGGTTTACCCCCTAAAATTGACTAAAAAAATCCGGTTTTCAATGTGACAGAGCTTTATCCATAACAATTCTATTTGTAAAATGACATCAGGATCATTAAATTTGGGAACTAAACCAAAAACATTAGTCCCCTATGAAAATTTCCAGATTCATTTTTGTGTTGCTGGCAGGGATAATCGTCAGCAGCATGATCCTTATTAATTGCAAATCCAAAACTGCTGGTGACTCCAGGGCAGAGGCAGAGGCCGAAGCTGCAGGACCTAACCAGCTCACCCAGGCTGAAATTGATGACGGATGGGTACTGCTCTTTGATGGTAAAACATTTAATGGCTGGAGAGGTTACGGACTTGATGCATTTCCTGATTCCGGCTGGGTCATTGATGATGGTTCCCTGAAATGTCTTTATTCCGGCACGGGAGAGGCAGGTGCAGGAGGCGATGTACTGTACGACAAGCAATTCACCAATTTTCATCTGAAGCTTGACTGGATGATAGAAGAAGGTGGTAATTCAGGCATCTTTTACCTTGGCCAGGAACTGGAAGGCAGGAAAATATGGTATACCGCCCCGGAAATGCAGATCCTTGACAATTTTTCCGATCATATAGATACCAAACTCGGCAAAGATGGAAACCGGCTGGCGGGAACTTTGTACGACCTTATCCCGGCCGATCCCCAGAATGCCAAAGGGTCCATGGAATGGAATTCAATCGAGATCATGGTGTATGAAGGCACTGTGGCCCATTTCATGAACGGAGAGGTCGTGCTGGAATATCATTTGTGGACCGATGAGTGGAATGAGAAAATAGCCAAGAGTAAATTTCCGGAATTCAATCCCGACTTTGCCAATGTAGCCAAGACCGGGTATATTTGCCTGCAGGACCACGGGCACGCCACCTGGTTCCGGAATATCAAACTCAAAGAACTTTAACCACCTGGTATATAACGGGTGAACTGTCAGAAGGGGTTACCGGTTGTTCAAACCGGTAACCGCTTTTACGTACTTTTAAACTAAAAAACATGAAACGAATGAATAGCAGCAGAAGATCTTTTATTAAAAATGTATCCGGACTAACAGCTGGATTAACAACTATTGGTATGGTACCCGGAATGCTCAATGCCTGTACCTGTGCAGGAAAGATGTTCTTCTCCATCTCCCTGGCCCAATGGTCTTTGCACAAGTATTTTAAAAGATGGACCAGCGGGGGTTATACAGGTGGAGAAGAAGATCCGCTTGATTTTCCTGTCATTACCCGGAATGAATTCGGGATAGATGGGCTGGAATATGTTAACACTTTCTACTACGAGCAAATAAACGAGGCGGGCTATCTCAGCGAACTGAAAAACAGGAGTGAAAGTGAAGGCATGACAAACCTGCTGATTATGGTCGACGCTGAAGGCCTGCTGGGGGACCCGGACGAGGCCAGCCGTAAACAGTCTGTCAGCAATCATTACCGCTGGGTAGAAGCAGCCAGATTCCTGGGTTGTCATTCCATCAGGGTAAATGCCGGCAGTGAAGGTACCTGGGACGAACAAATGAAACTGGCAGCCGACGGGATCCGGAGCCTGTGTGAATTTGCAGATGATATGGAGATCAATGTGATTGTTGAAAATCATGGACACTTATCATCCAACGGTGAATGGCTGGGCGGAGTCATGAAAATGATCGATCATCCCCGCGCCGGCACCCTGCCCGATTTTGGCAATTTCCGAATTTCTGAAACTGAAGAGTATGACAGGTACAAAGGGGTGGCTGAGCTGATGCCTTTTGCCAAAGGGGTAAGTGCCAAATCCATTGATTTCGATGAGGAAGGAAACGAGACTGCGACTGATTATTATAAGATGCTGCAGATCGTGAAAGATGCCGGCTTCACGGGTTACATCGGGATCGAGTATGAAGGCGATATACTTAACGAGTTTGAAGGCATCAGGGCTACAAAGGCATTACTGGAAAAAGTCGGAGCCGAACTTTCCTGATCTCTTGCAGGAACGGCCCGTACAGGCTGTCTCATTGGCTTATTGTCCATCAAATGCATGCAGGTCGTAACAGGTAGACATGTCCATTCATACCTGGTCCCGTTTGAATTGTTCAATGTTACGGGCGACACCTTCAATCAGCCTTGCCCGGGATTCCATACTGGCCCAGGCCATATGCGGAGTGATCAGGATTTTTTCCCAATCCATTACTTTCAGCAGGGGGTTGCTGGATTTAATGGGTTCTGCCGACAGGACATCCAGACAGGCCCCGGCGATGATGTTTTCATTCAATGCCCTGGCCAGGTCAGCCTCATTAATTATCCCCCCCCTTCCTGTATTCAGTATAATGGCACAGGGCCTCATAAGTTTCATTTTTTCATAACTGATCAGGTCCCGGGTTGTCTCTGTTAAAGGTGCATGAATGCTGACGACATCCGAGGTACCCAGCAGGGTATCCAGATCAAATCTCTTATAATTGATGTTATTGTTCCTGCCTGTAGTGGAATAAAATACCACTTCCATGCCGAAACCTTCTGCAATCCTGGCCACCCTCCTGCCAATATTACCCAGACCAATTATACCCAGTCTTTTACCATTCAGCTCCCAGAATGCGGGACCGTGATGTGTGAAGATATTTCCCCTGGCATAGGCGCCAGATCTGACATAGGCCTCATAATAGGACAGCCTGTTAAGCAGGTGAAGCAGCATGGCAAAAGCAGACTGGGCTACGCTCTCCGTAGAATATGAAACGACGTTTTTGACAGTGATGCCTTTTTCTTTGGCATATTCCAGGTCAATATTATTGGTTCCGGTGGCAGCCACACAAATGAGTTTCAAATCAGGCAATGCCTTCATTATTTCCCTGTTCACAACCACCTTATTGGTAATGATCACCTGTTTCCCCTCAGCCCTGCTGACTACTTCATCTTCCCGGGTATGTTCGTAAACATCAACTGTTCCGAGCTTGTGCAACAAATTGAAATTTGTCACCTCCCCTATTGTCTTCTTATCCAGGAACACGATTTGCATTGCAGATAATTATTTTTATTTAGATTATTTAAACTTACTCAAAATTAACAATAATTATGAGCGTCTGCAATTTTAGGTAACTAATCTGACAGGGTTTTGAATAACATACCGGACCCGATGAAATTGTCTTTTGAAGACCACTCGGGATACCACCAGATACCGGTTCTGGATGAGTTTTCATCTACATCGAAATAGCAGACATTCAGACGGATGCTTTTCCAATTCTCTCCACCCATGTTGTGGATATATTCGAGGGGTATGGCAAGTTCCATGTCAAAGCCCTGCACCGATTTACTGGTAACAATGCGTGTCCCTTCGGGCAGTCTTTCTTCCTGATTGATATCCGGAGTATCCCTTCTGGATGTAGACGGGGTAAAGTTAATGTGAAGATAATTATTGAAGCGATTGGCTCCCCTTCCGTTTGCACTGGCATGGGAAGACCGGGCATCCAGGTTTATCAATACTGCATCCTGGTCCCAGACTGATCCATCCTTTTTCTGAACCAATTCATCATCCCACACAGCCATCCCCATGTACAGGTATTCATCATCATACATTATATTGAACTCGTAATGTGCATCATAGTCCCCCGAGTACTCATCGACATCATCCGTAATGACAGACTTATAGTTTCCACGAAACGGCAATCCTGACCAATCATCAAGCTTTCCATCCAGGACAACCTCGTTCTCAGGCCTGTCGAACATTTCCTTTTTTACAGGAGCCAGGGCATATCTGTCATCCAGTTTGATTTCACGGCCGTCTTCATAATGATAGGCAAACCATGCATATAAGGGGATTGGGTCGATATCCCTCATGCGCACGTTTGTGCGCAGGCTCAGATTAACTGCCACCTGCTCAACGGAATTTGGTGGGATTGACTTCTGATATTCAACGATTTGCGGGTTCAGATGTTTACTGTTACCGAACCGTAGAACTGTCCACATCGGGTAATTGGCATCATTGGTAATTTTAATTTGAAAATCACCCTCCCTGAAGTAGTTTTCCTCGAAAACAGGTTCGATATTGATCCTCTGGGCACCGATCATTTCATTGAGTTCCTCGGTGACCACATTTTCATGCCAGATACCTTCCAGCAGCAGATTGGCAATAACAGGCCCCTCCCTGGTCATGGTAACCCATACTACATGATCAAACTCACCAAAGTTTGATCCGCGCAGCTGGCTGGTCCCTCCCGTGGTTGCCAGCATGATGTACTTGCTGTTGTTCCGGGTATATTTGACATAATGATGCTTATGGCTTGCAAAAACGGTATGTTCCCGGTCTTCCAGCAACTGCTCGATATCCTTCCAGTACCTTGTATTGTCCAGGATCCAGAGTGGCTGGTGCATGAAAAGCAGGGTCCATTTAACCTCCGGGTTTTCTTCCAGTGCCTTCTTGACATATTCATACTGGGGTTTCTCAATGCCACCCATACTTGCACCCCTGGTTGCCTCTTCAGAATTGAGGCAGAGGAAAAGCACATCCCTGTATACGAAATGGTAATAGGACGGGCCAAACTTTTCCTCCCATATCCTGGCCATGACATCGTTGATATAGTCGTGATTTCCGGGTACATAAAAGAACGGCATCTGAAGTTGTCCAATAAACCCGTTAAATTCGTCCCACTGCCTGTAGATCCTTTCTTCATCACGGGTATAACCTTCAATCAGATCGCCAACACTGACCACGAACTCAGGCTGGAGCAGATTCAATTTATTTACGGCATCCATGAAAACCCCGGACCTGTGCCCCCCGGTGCGGTCTGTGACAATGGCAAACTGGAAATTGTCAGGATCGTTATTGAAATCCAAATGACTCCAGGGATGTACTGAACCGGATTGATCAACAATGATACCTGCCGTCTGATTGGTGTCCTGAGCCGGGGTGGTATGTAAAAATACAATGAGTACGTAACAGATGAATAGGAAACGATAGATCAAGCTGGTTTTCATACAGTAAAGTTCGTATTATGCTCTAAACATATGACTATTTTTTCTTAATTTATCAATTGTTTAACAAAATCCAGCAGGCATGCAAAACGAAATCCTGGAAAGGCTTGAGAAAGATCCTCATATGAAGGAAGGAGAGATTCATTTCGAGTGCCATCGGGTCAGAATTACTATTCAGGGTATTTCCCGGAGTATTAAACTTACTCACGTGACTGAAAGCCACGTAGCACCTACATCTGCAGGTTATGCAGCATAGAAAATGGGTCCGGTTTTTCGTATCTTTAGAAAAGTAACCAAAGAATAAGCCTTATGCGAAAAACAATACTTCTCACCATACTCATTTTTGCCGCGCTATTAAGTGCCAATGCATGGAATAATCTACGGATCATTGATCCTATGAACCCATGGTATGATCTGCCCTCCAGAATAAGCCAGGCCGATATCACATTCCATCCCAAAGGGACCTTTATAGAGGTTGGCATGTACCTGACTTTTGCTACGGATGAGGAAGAGCTTGATTCAACTGTCCAGTTGGAGGCAATCTATAATTTCGATCTGCCGGCAAATGCCATAATTTCGGATTCCTGGCTGTGGATCGAGGGCGAGCCTGAAAAGGCTTTGATACTGGACCGGTGGACTGCCTCGGCCATATATGAAGGAATAGTGGAACGCCGCAGGGATCCCAGTATACTCACCAAGATAGGTCCTACTTCCTATGAGCTAAGGGTATATCCCCTGACCAGCAACATGCCCAGGAAAGTAAAGATCACTTACCTGGTCCCTGCAAACTGGTCCTCCAGCCAGGTAACCGTTCCGATGCCGATTCCCCAGCTCATGGTTGGCTGGCAAATGCTGGAAGAAGTCAGTTTATTCACACAAACAGATACTGTCTGGAAGAACCCTGTAATCAAAGCTGATTCAGTCATCGAATTAGTTTCCTATACGGGAAGTGAATATCCTGTCAACATGGTAGCAGTCCTCCCCTTAGGAGAATTAAAAAACACCAACTACACCCTGGCTTTTGATTCACCCATGGAAAACGGATTATTCGTAAATCATTATCCGGAAGGGAATACAGGATATTACCAGCTTGCCCTGCTGCCAGCAGCTTTGCTTGATGTGGATGAACCAAAGAAAATCTGTTTCCTGGTGGATTATAAAGGATCACAGGGCAGTCTTTCCTCTATCCTGGAAACCACGATCAGGAACAACCTGTCGGAAACCGACTCTTTCAATATCATGGTATCCGGAATTGAGATCAATAAAGCCGGAATGCAATGGCTCCCGGCCCATGATGATACCATCAGTAAGGTATTTGAATCACTGGAAGACCTTACCAATTCCTATACAGTACTTCCCATGCTGATCGCAGAGGGTATGAAATTTACCAAGGACAAGGGAAACCTGCTGATCATTTCAGATGATTATAGTATCAATAGCAATACGGAGGCCAACCAGCTGATCCAGGACCTTGGCGCCTACAAGCCCTGGCCGGTGGTCCATGTGCTGGACCTGAATTTGTATTATTACGGGATATGGATGGGCGGAAGAAATTATTATGGCAATGAATATTTCTATGGATTGCTGACCAGGCAAACCAACGGGAACTATGT
>DAOUVF010000321.1 GCA_030667765.1 Bacteroides sp. | reverse complement strand
CGCTGGAGCCGGAATTTCCTGAGTGTGGCTTACCTTGACGGGATAAATCCTTCCCTGATCATGCAGAGGGGAACCTATACGGTCATCAAAACCAAGGCCCTGGACAAGGAACTTAAACCAGTCTGGAAATGGGAGAGTACGGGGGAATATGAAAAGTACAGGGGACAGGGGGGGCATGCTCTGATGACCGGTGATATTGACCTTGACGGGAAGGATGAACTGGTGATCGGCACCTCAGCCCTGGATGATAACGGGAAACCGATGTGGTACACCGGACTCGGGCACAATGACGGGGGCTATATTGCAGATATCCTCCCGGACCGCCCGGGTTATGAGATCTTTTATGCCATAGAATCAAGGTCCCCGAAGAACGGGGTCTGCGTGGTGGATGCTGAAACCGGTGAAATCATCTGGGGATATGAGGGAAGGACCCATCATGTACATGGTCAGGGCATGATCGGGGATTTGACCGATGAGTACCCCGGCATCGAATTATATGCCGGCGAGGCAAAGGGAGGGGATAAGTTCTTTTTATATACTGCACAGGGGAAAAGGCTATCGGACCAGAACCTCTGGGGACACTCACCCAGGGCCATATGGTGGGATGCCGATGAGCAGAAGGAGATCTGCTACGGTGGCAATGTGATAGAATTCGACGGGGAACAGAAGCTGGAGATCGAGGGGAAACTCCTGATCGTGGCGGATATCATAGGGGACTGGCGGGAAGAGATCGTTACCAGCCTGCCGGGGGAACTCCGTATCTATTCCACCAATATCCCGGCCGGCAACAGGAAAGTCTGTCTCATGCAGAATCACCTGTACCGCATGGCCGTGGCGGATGCAACCATGGGATACTACAATTCACCCCAGGTTGGCTTTAAATAACCCAAGATGGGCTTTAAATAAGGCAGATCCGGGAATGGTTTTCAGGGATTCTGCTTCGTTGCTTTAATGAATTGGATCACCTTGGTTATATTTGTGATATGAGGATTGGAATTATCGCGGAAACAAAGTCTCCGCCTGACCGGCGGGTACCATTCTCTCCCAAACAGCTGGCGGAGCTTAAGTCTGCATACCCGGATCATGATTTTGTGGTTCAATCCAGCGTTATCAGGTGTTTTACAGACAAGGAATATGAAGATGCCGGCCAGGAGGTCCGGACCGATATATCGGACTGTGATGTACTGTTCGGTGTAAAGGAGGTTGAGATCGACCAGCTGATCCCCGGTAAGACCTATTTCTTTTTCTCCCATACGGCCAAGGAACAGTCTTATAACCGGGGATTATTGCAGGAAATTTCCGCCCGGAAAATTACCCTGGTGGATTATGAATACCTGACTGACCACCTGCATATCAGGCTGGTGGCCTTTGGCCGATGGGCCGGGATCGTTGGGGCGTACAACGGGCTCCGGGCCTATGGGGAGCGCTACCGGCAATACCTGCTAAAGCCTGCACACGAGTGCAGGGATTTTGAGGAAATGAAAGCTGAACTGGGGAACCTGACCCTCCAGCCCGTGAAGATCCTGGTCACGGGAGGAGGACGGGTGGCGGGCGGCGCCATGGAGACCTTGGGTTGCCTGGGACTGAAGGAGGTGTTCCCGGAAGATTTCCTTGGGGGATCATACGAGGAACCGGTGATCTGCCGGATCGATCCATGGGATTATGTCCGGAGGAAGGACGAAGAGGCAGTCACGCTGGAGCATTTTTTCCGGCACCCCGAGGTGTACGAGTCCATTTTCAAACCCTATACCAAGGTCACGGACCTGTTTATCCCCTGTCATTTCTGGGATCCAAAATCACCGGTATTCATGACCACTACGGATATGCGGGAACCTGATTTCCATATCCGGGTGATCGCTGATGTAAGCTGTGATATCAAGGATCCCATCCCTTCTACCATACGGGCTTCAACTATTGCGGATCCGTTCTACGGATACGACCCGATGACGGAATCTGAAACTCCTCCGTTTGATCTGCGAAGCATCACGGTGATGGCGGTGGATAACCTGCCCGGTGAACTGCCCAGGGATGCTTCTGAGGATTTCGGGAATATGCTGCTGAAAAAAGTAGTGCCTTCCCTGGTGGAAGTTGACCTGGAGTGGATCATCAGGCGCGCCACCATTTTGAGGGACGGGGAGCTGACCGCAGATTTTAGATATCTCCGTAACTACCTGGAAGGCAAATAAATACAAACTGGATCAGGGTCCTGTACATGCGCTGGGTTTCCTGGACTGGTATGACAAATTAAAGGGGGACTCGAAAAAACCCTTATTTTAGCGGTTTATTCCAGTTTCTATGGCAGTAAAAACGTTCAAGGCCTTCCGGGGAAAACTCTTCGATAAATTTCTGAATGGCGTGGAAAAGGTGGGGAATGCACTCCCGCACCCTGCCACCCTATTTGGACTTTTCGCCGTGCTGATCCTGGTATTTTCTGCCATAGCTGCGGCGGTGGACTGGACTGCCCTTCATCCTGGGACCGGCGAAATTATTGAACCGGTTAACCTGCTGTCGAAAGATGGTATCCACCGCATCCTTACGGACATGGTGGTCAACTTTACCAGTTTTGCTCCCCTCGGGATCGTGATGGTCGCCATGCTGGGGATAGGGATAGCAGAGAGCAGCGGACTGATAGGGGCATTTATCCGGCTCGTCGTGCTGTCTTCTCCCCGGAAAATCCTGACATTTGTACTTGTGCTTGCAGGGATCATGTCGAATGTTGCCAGCGATGTGGGATATGTTCTGCTGATCCCCCTCGCAGGGATCATCTTCATTGCCGTCGGGCGACATCCGGTGATAGGGATGGCCGCCGCCTTTGCCGGGGTATCTGGCGGTTTTTCGGCCAACCTGATACTGGGGACCATAGATCCGCTGCTCGCGGGACTCTCAGAAGAGGCTGCCCAGATCATCGATCCTGGATACCTGGTGAATCCCACTGCAAACTATTATTTTATGGTGGCATCCACGGTGGTGATCGCTTTTACCGGGACCTGGGTGACGGAACGGTTCATTGCCCCGCGGTTCGGAAAATACGAAGGGGACGGGGCAGATGAGAAGCTGGATAAACTGAATCCCATTGAAAAAAAGGGCCTCAGGCGGGCGGGCTATGTGGGACTGGTGATCCTCGCCATTACGATGCTCACGATCATCCCGGCGAATGGGTTCTTCAGGGGCGTTGACGGGGAAGTGCTTTCATCTCCCTTAATAAGGGGGGTGGTTGCCATGCTGTTCATTACCGCTTCCCTGATGGGTATTGCTTACGGTATCACCATAAAAAAATACAAATCGGATGCAGATGTGATGAACGGGATGGCGGATGCCATGAAAACCCTGGCCATGTATTATGTGCTGGTATTTTTTGCCGCCCAGTTCGTCGCCTATTTCAAATGGAGCAACCTGGGGATCATTTTCGCCATCAAGGGGGCCAACCTGGTGCTGGCATCTGGACTCGGGCTCATTCCCCTGATGATCCTATTTATCATTTTATCCGGGCTGATCAACCTGGCCATGGGATCCGCCTCTGCCAAATGGGCCATCATGGCGCCGGTTTTCATTCCCATGTTCATGCTGCTGGGCTATTCCCCGGAGCTGTCGCAGGTCGTCTACCGCATAGGGGACAGTGTCACCAATATCATTTCCCCCATGATGAGTTTCTTTGCCCTGATCATAGCCTTCATCCAGAAATATGAGAAGAAGGCCGGGATCGGGACGGTCATTGCGACCATGCTTCCCTATACATTTGCCTTTTTCATTGTCTGGTCATTGCTGCTGATCGCCTGGCTGTTGCTGGGTCTTCCCCTGGGACCCGGAGCAGGGATTTATTACGAACTGCCCGGGTAGGCTCAGTGAACCTTTACCGGATGATCATTACTGTCTATCCCTTCTATCCTCATTGCATTTTGATATTCAACATACAATTTCCTGTTTAAGGTGCTGTAAGACTGTTTAAAAGTTCCAAAATGAATTGTGTATGATATTCTGATAATTTAATCATAAAGGATAAACGACAAAATCAATGCGAAATGACAAAATCATTAATCACATCATTTGATGGTTTTTATGTACGTATAAAAGAAATACTGGAGGATGCTCGAAACAAGGTCTACCGAACAGCCAATCAGGAGATGCTTCAGGCATACTGGAATGTAGGAAGAGAAATTGTGGAAGAAGAACAAAAAGGTAAAGATCGTGCAGAATATGGTAATTATTTAATTAAAAACCTCTCT
>DAOUVF010000106.1 GCA_030667765.1 Bacteroides sp. | reverse complement strand
CTGCGTAGAGCAATATCCAGTATTTTCCTATAAGGTCCTTGTATTAAATATTTCAGAAAGGATTTTAAATTGAATTCCCGCCTCGATCTGGCTGTACCTGTATGTTTTCTGAGAAAAATACTGGCCAGGTAAGGAGTAAGTAACAAGGCAATCATCAGGGAAGCAAACAGGGTATAAATAACGGTAACAGGCATGCTCTGAATGAAGCGGCCGGCTTTATCCGGCATGGAGATAATAGGGATGAATGCCAACATGGTGGTAACGGTAGCACTGATAATGGGCCATCCCAGCTGAATACTTCCCCTGACTGCAGCATCCTTATTGGTTTTCCCCATGCCTATAAATCGTTCAATATTTTCAACAATGACGATGGAATTATCCACCAGGAGTCCCAGTGAAATGATCAAGCCGGCGATGGTCATCTGTTGCAGTCCGAATCCTGTAAGGTCCACAAAACCGAGTCCGATCAATATGGAAAGTGGTATGGCAATAATGACAAGAAGAGAGGCCCTGAATCCAAGTGAAAGGAAGATCACAAGCCCGACCAGCAGAATGCCAAAAAAAAGATTAGTCAGAAAACCATTGATTCTTTCATCAACACTGTCTGCCTGGTCAAATACGGTGATGAGTTGCATTTCACTATCCAGTTCGGATGCATGACGTTCAAGGATCTGGTGAATTTTACCCGTGATCTTAAATATATTATAGCCTTCTTTCTGCTTAATTGTAAGAAAAACGGCTCTCTCCCCATTAAACCTTGCGTAATAAATGTTATCAGCGTAATCGAAATTAACTTCGGCAATGTTTTTAAGATAGATATTCCTTCCATTGTAAGAACTTACAACGGTATTGCTTATCTCCTCCATCTGCTGGTAAGATCCGCTGGTTTTAATACTGAAATCCCTGTCACCTATCTTTATACTTCCTCCAGGAATGTTTGCATTATTACTCATAATGGATTTTGTCACCCTGTCTATGGGAATGTTCATCTGTGACATCTTTTCCAGGTCCAGCGATATTCTTAACTCCTGTTCCGGTATGGCCAGCAGTTCAACTATTTTCACGCCAGGAACCTTTTCAATTCTCTTCTTGAGCTTTTCGGCTTCATCTTCCATTATCGCAAATTCTGCCGTTGCAGAAACTATGCCCAGGTGCATCATAACCACATCTGTACTGTTCCACTCCATGATCTCCAGGTCATAGATCTCATCCGGCAGGTCATCCCTTATGCTATTTACCTGCTGTACGACCTCATCGAATTTTTCATCCGGATCCGATTCAAATGTAAATTCAACGGATGTAACCAGAATACCGTCCCGCATGCTTGTTTCCATACGTTTGATATCATCGAGCTCATTAATTGCTTCCTCAAGCGGTGTGGCAACCAGCTGTTCCAGATCGATTGGGTTGCTGCCAGGATAGATGATGATGACGGTGGCTCCGGGTACCTGCAGCGGAGGATCTTCGGATCTGGGCATGGTAAAAAAGGAGCTTATGCCCACAATCATTAAAAGCAGGAAGGCAGTTAGTGTAAACTGATAGTTATCAATGGCAAGCCGGGGTATTTTCATGACTCCTCTGTTTAAAGATCCGATGCGTTAACCTGTATTCTGCTGCCCGGTTTAATGTACTCAGCGCCCTCGACGACTATTTCCTCTCCGGGAGACAAACCTTCACCCACTACAATACCCTGATCTGTTACAGCCCGGATCAGTATTTTCCTTCGCTCAGGCTGCTGGTCTTTCATTACCAGAACATAAGCGGTCATGCCGGTCCCATAAATAAGTGATTCCACAGGTATGACCACATGTTCTTCCAGCGCTTCAGGATATATATCAACCTTTGCGATAAAACCCGAAACCAGTTTTTCAGGCCTTCTGGTCATCCTGACTTCAACTTCATAGGTGCCGGTATACGGATCTGCAGAGGTACCGATTTCCGAGATCACACCTTTAAATATTTCGCCAGGATATGCATCGAACCTGACATGGGCAGAATCACGCATGCCTACCCTCACAATATCACGGTCGGTCAGATTTGCCCTTACGACCCAATCACTTCCGGTTGAGGCGAATAAAAAAACCGGATGCCCCGGGGCTATGATCTCATTCGATTCGGCAATTCTTTTCAATATTTTTCCATAAGCTGGTGCACGTATGGTCGAATACTGGAGGTTGAAGTTGGCAATACTTGCATTGGAGCGGGCTATTTCAAGGACTGTTCCGGCGTTCTCAAATTGTTCAAGGGTCGCAACACTGTCCCGGTACAGGTTCCCCGCCCGTCCGTAATCCCTTTCGGCCTTTTTCAATGCCAGCTCTGCCTGGCTGACACGTGAATTTATTTCCTCCAGGTTCAATTGGGCCAGCAATTGGCCCTTTCTGACCGATTGTCCCTCGTCGACCATTATTTTTTGGATGATGCCGCCTGTTTTGAAGCTTAATTTAGATTCTGATTTTGATCCCAGCTTCCCTGCGGTTCTCACTGCGATAACAATGATTGTATCAGTGATCTTGATTGTCTCGATGGCCACTACAGGCTCGGCTGCTTCCTTCGGTCCACTATCTCCACATGCTGCCAGAATCACTAATCCGGCCAGGAAGTACAAAGGGAAAAATGCTTTTGTTGTGTTCATATCTGGTTTGTTGTTGTAATCTATTCATTTTCAACAGAGTACAGGCAGGCCACCCTTTCCAGCTCTGCATATTTAATATGGAAATCATATTTACTGATAATCAGGAACATTTCAGCCTGTGTCATGGTACTCCTTGCATCGATAAATTCGATCAGGGTTGCCTGTCCCTCACCATATTTCCTGTTTATCACCCTGAAGGCATTCCTGGTACTTAACAATTCCTCCGTAGATGCCTTCACAGATTCTACCGAGGCTATCAGGTCATAATGTGCTCCAATGGTCTCCAGCCTTATCTGTTTTTCGGCTTCCTCCAATTGAGTATCCCTCAGGTGCTGTTCAATGCGGGCTTCACCTATCCTTGCCTTATTCTGGAAACCGTGGAACAGGTCCCATCTGAAGATCAGTGAAGCAAACAGGTAATCCTGCCTCATATTGAACTCGTAACTCCTGCCCTGGAACCCGTAATCAACCACGGCATACAGGTTCGGTAACTTATTCATCTGGTTCATACTCAAATTATTTTCAGCGACCCTGCTATAACTTCTCAACATCTCCAGTTCCTCACGGTTGACAACGGCATGTTCAGCCAGGTCATCCAGCACCAGTGTCTGTGCAATGGAATCATACTGGATATCAGCCAGGATCATGGTTTCGAACGGCCTGTTCAACAGGAAATTAAAATAAGCAATGGCAACTTCGTGGTTCTTTCGTGCCTCAGCCTCCTGGCGTTCAAGTTTAGAGAGTTCTGCCCTGGACCGGTAAACATTGTCTATGGTTACAACATTGTTTTCAAAGAGGCTTTTATTAACCCGGATATTTTCCGCCAGGAGTTCCCTGGTATCATCCACCAGATGGAGCAGTTTCAGTGTTTTCAGGTAATTGAAATAGGCCGTTTTGATCTCTGCAACAAGCTGCCTTTTATAGGCCACGGCATCCGCCATGACAGCCCTGCTCAATTCTTTATTTATCTTCTGGTTATAAATGATTTTAGTGTCAAGGATGGGTTGGGCCAGCCGGATCTTTGTCTCATGCTCTGTAGGACGGTAAAAGGCAAAATCCATGTTTTCAATATCCGGGAATAGATCCTGGTCCAGCAGTAAATTGAGGCTCTGGTAAACCGGGTTCAGCATGGTTCCTACAGGAAATTCGATGACCCGTCCCCCTTCGGCAGCAGTATACCTGGCGTTCAGGCTGATGTCGGGAAAAAACAGTGCCCTGGACTGTTTGAGGACCTCCATACTCTTCAGGTAATTAACCTCTTTCCGTTTGAGGGATAGGTTATTTTCAAGTCCCTCATCAATATAATTATCAAGGGTCTCTTCCTGTCCGGCAGAACCAAGGGTCAGTCCGGACAATATCACTATTATGAAATTCCTGCTTATATTCATGAGTATTTACTTTTTTGGAATGCTTCCGGTGGAAACCAGTTCGAGGTGGGTCTGTAAGATCTCATCGGCCTTCAGGTCGAAGATCTCGTAAAGATCTGCCTTGTTATTCAAAACGATCAGCACACCCAGCATTTGTGACCAGAGGGTAGCCGAAAATACC
Organism: Bacteroides sp.; assembly: GCA_030667765.1. Classification (GTDB taxonomy): domain Bacteria; phylum Bacteroidota; class Bacteroidia; order Bacteroidales; family SM23-62; genus SM23-62. Next base: position 4,414 of record DAOUVF010000106.1, on the reverse strand, counting down.
TCCGCAGAAAGGTCATCTCTCAATGAACCATCCTGGATTCCCCTGATGACCTGTTGAGTAACCAGGGCAAGTGGAGAGTCCTCTTTCAGATAGATCTGGAGTTGATCCTGGTCAATGTTCAATGCCTCCATCCGGCTGCTCTCATAATACATGAACAGGCTGAAATAATTCAGTTCTTCCCTGGAAAAGCGGATAAAGGAATCTGCCAGTTCCAGCAAACGCTGGTACCCGTTACTATCGGCGGACAGATTGTCTTTCATTATTTTCATCAGGATATCAGATCCCCTCATAAATATGGCGAACTGCAGATCTTCTTTGCTCTTGAAATACAGGTAGAGGGTTCCTTTGCTCAGCTCCGCCATTTCGGCTATTTCATCCATGGTGGCGGACTCAAATCCCCTGGAAAAGAATGCCTTCTCAGCAGAATCTATAATATCGTTGCGCCGTTGCAGTTTTTCCCTCTCTTTTCTTTCAGCTATTCCCATATATATGACTTTCGGTAATTATATAATTATTATTTTATTATATGACTGTTAGTCATTTATTAGACAAAAGTATAACATTCTCCATGAAGAATCCAAATTTTCAGGGAAATCTTTACATAAAAAAATCCGGGTATCTTCCTTGTAGTGGTTTCTACAGGAGATACCCGGATCGGGTAAATATTTTATGATGAAATTATTTTGCTGCTTTGTTAAATCTTTCGTTCACATAGTCCCAATTTACCACATTCCAGAAAGCGGCAATATAATCGGTTCTTCGATTCTGGTATTTCAGGTAATAGGCATGCTCCCATACATCGATGGCCAGCAGTGGGTATCCCTGCTGATCTGCAACATCCATCAACGGATTGTCCTGGTTCGGTGTCGATGTGACGACCAGCCCGCCATTGGTCTTTACCAGCCAGGCCCATCCCGAGCCAAAACGTGTCGCGGCCGCCTTGGAGAACAATTCCTGGAATTTATCAAAACCACCAAAGCTTTTTTCAATGGCCTTTCCGACATCCCCTCCTGCTGTGCCCCCTCCGTTGGGTGATAAGCTTTTCCAGAAAACTTTATGGTTATAAAAGCCACCCCCGTTGTTGCGGATGCCCGCTGGCTGCTGGCTGACCTTTTTGAACAGATCCTTGACAGAGGCATCTTCCAATCCGGCGGATTCCAGGGCTGCATTGAATTTCCGGGTATAACCTGCATGATGTTTACTGTGATGGATCTCCATGGTCATGGCATCAATATGTGGTTCCAGGGCATCATAGGCATAATCCAGTTTTGGCAGGATATATTTTTCCCCGGCCGTTGTGCCTTTTGCCATCACTGATACAAGGCTTCCCGGCAGGGACGTGGCCACTGTTCCACCAAGAGCCAGGATTGCACTGTTTTTCAGGAAAGTACGTTTGTCCATTTTCAGGTTTTTTAATGTTACGTGGGCAAATATAGTACATTATCTCCTTATTTAAAATCATTTTAAATAAGAAGCCTGAACAGAAGGCATTTTTAACATATTATTAAAGAATTGTGGCATGATCAGAAACAAAATTTACCTCAACTCCGTAATTATGACCAGGATTGAAAAGGGGGACTCGTCCCCCTGCTTGAAACATTGATCAAATAATTTAACCCCTTCGCCAACTGTTATGCAACCATTCCAGTAAGGCGCAGGTCTTACCAATAGTTGAAAATGCTGGATGAGAAAGAAATAATTGAAGGATGTTGCCGGCATGACAGAAAAGCCCAGAAAGCTTTATATGAGAAGTATGCTTCTATTCTTCTTGGGATTTGTATACGATATTCCGGGAGAAGGGATGAAGCAGAAGACATCTTGCAGGATGGGCTGATCAAGGTATATTTTAATATTAAGGATTTCACAGGAAAGGGATCATTTATTAACTGGATGAAAAAGATCATGGTAAATACAGCCATAACACATTATCACAGGAACCTCAAACACCATTATCACCAGGATATTGAGGATATCCGTGAAATGGATATAGAAGGATCCCTGTTTGACACGGCCGAATTTACCCGCGAGGAGTTATTCGGCATAATCAAGGAATTGCCAGAAGGATACCGGATGGTCTTTAACATGTATGCCGTGGAAGGATATAAACACAAAGAAATAGCAGAACTGCTGAAAATCGATGTTAACACATCCAAGTCACAATATTCAAGGGCAAAGAGCATGATCCGGAAAAAGCTCAATTCCCTGAAAAAAATCGCAGAGAAAGTAGATGTACAGGAACGATAGAAATATTGAGGAACTTTTCCGTACGATGTTTGAACATTTCACGGTTTATCCCACACTCGGACTATGGAAAAAGATCCAGGCTAAAATTACGTGGAAGCAATTCCTGTCTTCCGGACTGAACTCTTTCAATATATACTACCTGGCTCTGATCATTGCACTGGCAGGTGCAGGAACATATTTTATGCTTTCCCGTACGGTCCCCCGGGATATCACTGAAAATAGTGAGATCATACCGTCCAGCCAGGCTATCCAGCCTGAGCCGGCATATGATATGGTGATTTCCCGGAAAGACCACATCGCAGCAGTCGTGGAGGCACCAGGATCCGTCGGATCCACACCTGTGAAAAAGGCTGGTGCTGAACCAGCCTCCCGGACTGCCACCCGCCAGAAGAAGTCCAATGATAAAACAATACCCGAAAAGAACACAGCAGATCAGGAACAAGGATCAGAAACTACAGAAACCTCACAGGCACAGGCTGCATCATCCGAAAACGGATCCGGTGCTGAATCTGAGACCATCCGGGTCAGGATTGATTTTAAGGCCAATCCTCTGAGTGGTTGTTCCCCCCTGGCAGTGAACTTTCAGAATTTTTCTGAAAATGCCTCCGGTATAAGCTGGAATTTTGGTGATGGAGGCAATTCTGATGAATTAAATCCCTCCTATGTATTTGATGAACCGGGAGAGTTCCTGGTTACCCTTAAGGTCCGGGGGGAAGACGGACTGGAATACAGCCGGCAGCAGACTGTCCAGGTCTTCGAGACACCAAAGGCCCTGTTCGAGTTTGACGAGGATTTGAAGCCTGCCAGAAACCAGCCCATTAATTTCTACAATTACTCCCGGGGGGGCGATTATTATGAATGGGATTTCGGGGATAAGCAGCGATCTGACTTGCAGGAACCCATCCATTTCTATCATGAGGCAGGCAATTATCATGTCAAGTTGAAAGTCTGGACCGACCATCAATGCTATGACTCACTGGTGGTCTTCAATGCCTTCACCACCCAGGAGCAGGATATAAAAGTCCCCAATGCCTTCACACCCAACCTCAATGGTCCCACAGGAGGCTATTATGATATGAATGACTACAATAATACCGTATTTCATCCTGTCACCAATGGTGAGTTACTCGAATTCCAGCTGAAGGTCTTCAGCCGCAAGGGAGTGCTTCTCTTCGAAAGCAATGATATCAGTATAGGCTGGGACGGATATTACAGTGAGCAATTGATGAAACAGGATGTATATATCTGGAAGATCAGGGGAAAGTTCAATAATGGCAAAACCTTCGTGGAAAGTGGCGATGTTACCCTGATAAAACAAAACCCCTGATCCATATTCTCTCTTTGCTGTTTACACTTCAGTTTGCATGGATTCATGGAAATATAAAGTTATAATGAAACCTATGCACTATTGTTTCGTTTAATTGAATATTATTTAAAAGCAGACTCTCAACCGATAATCGTGAAGAAACTCCCGATCATAGCTATATTATTCCTATTTTGTTTCTTAGTGTATGGCCAGGATCCTCAATTTACACAATTCTATTCCCAGCCACTATATCTTGCGCCATCTTTTGCAGGGGCTACCCAGGACCACCGGATTGCCACCACATACCGTAACCAGTGGCCATCAATGCCAGGAACCTTTGTGACTTATGCATTTTCATACGATCATTTTTTTGCCAACTTTAACAGCGGCATCGGTGTATTGATCCTCAGGGATGTAGCAGGTTCGGGAAACCTGAGTACCACGAATATTGGCATACAGTACTCTTATGACATCAAGCTCACTGATTTCTGGCACCTGAGACCGGGGATACATATCATGTATACCCAGCGGGGGATAGATTTCAATAAACTTCTGTGGGGAGATCAGATCTCTCCAGGCGGGATCACACCTACCATCGAGGTCCCTTCCCTCGATAAAAAAGGAGATATTGACGCCTCAGTTTCCCTGCTGGCCTATTCTGACAGGGCATGGTTCGGCTTCTCTGTGGACCATCTCTTCCGCCCCAACTACTCCCTTTACGGGGATGTATCCCGGTTATCCATGAAGTATTCAGTATTCGGCGGGTACCAGTTGAGACGCAAGGGGAGATTGCTCAAGCCCGTAGATGAGACCCTCTCCATTGCCGGCCTGTTGAGACACCAGGCCCTGATCACCCAGCTTGAT